>NZ_AFGF01000048.1 GCF_000219125.1 Acetonema longum DSM 6540 | reverse complement strand
ATAGCTGAACTATTGTTGGGAGAACTGATCCTTGCCAACGCCGCAAACCGGGCAAACCCAGTCATTGGGGATATCTTCGAATTTCGTTCCCGGAGCGATGCCGGAATCAGGGTCGCCGGCCGCTTCATCATACACATAGCCACAGACATCACAAACCCATTTCATTGCATGAATCACTCCTTTGCTGAATTTTTCTCATTCTACCATTTTATTACCATATTTGCAAATGATTCTTTAAAAAGAATCACCATCGACGACTGGAGCCGCCTCCACCGCCAGACCCTCCACCATAGCCTCCGCCGCCTGAACCGCCGCCTCCGCCCCTGCCGTGAGCCAAGAGCATAAGCAGCAGCCGGGTAATAGAACCGCCTAAAAACAGCCAGTCTATAATGACGAGTCCCAGCAGTCCGACCGCCAAAGCGAGCTGCATCCACCAGGGAAGCTGATCCCAGGCCGAGGTGGATACTCCGGAGCGGGATTGGACCGGTTTCGGCTGACCTTTCAGTTCCAGGTTATATTCTTTGGCTACTTCGCCCACCAGGGCCATATAGCCGTTAACAATGCCCTTCTCATAGTCACCTTTTTGAAAATAGGGGATCATGTATTCATCCTGGACCCGTCCGGTTTTGGCATCAGGCAGCCTTCCTTCCAGGCCGTACCCCACCTCGATGCGAGACTGCCGGTCTCCTGCGGCTACCAGCAGCAAGACGCCGTTGTTCAGCGTCTTATCGCCAATCCCCCACTGCCGCAGGATAGCTAATGAATATTCTTCCAGAGCAGCTCCTTCTACCGAATTAACGGTAACTACGACGACCTGGGCTTTGGTCTTGGCGTCCAGCTGGGCGCCGAGTCGGTTGATCCGGGTTTTAGCGTCATTGGACAATATACCGGCATAGTCCTGCACGTAGAGGCTATTGGTTGGTTTGGGCGGAATTTGCGGCTCAGCGGCCACTGTAGAAACCACCACCAGAACCAACAGCAATATTAGCCAGGCAATCCTCTTCTTCATCACATCACCTCTCTCCGCCGCAATAAGCCGGCTCTCATAACCGGCTGCGGCCAGAACCGCCGCTACCGCCGAAATAAAAGCGGGGTGAGCCAGATAACCTGCGGCTTTATCTCTCGCATTACGTCACCCCTCCCCCTGCTTAATACATGTTATCGATTATTAAAAGCTGACTTTCGGTACTGCTTTGCTGCCTTCCTCCGCCCGGAAGTACTCTTTCGGGCCAAAGCCCAACATACCGGCGAACAGAGTGTTGGGGAAGGAGCGAATCTTGGTGTTGAAGGTTTGCACTGCGTTGTTGTAGTCCATGCGAGCCACGGCAATACGGTTTTCGGTCCCAGCCAGTTCATCGGTCAGCTGTCGGAAATTGGCGTCAGCTTTTAAATTGGGGTAATTCTCCACAACTACCAGTAAACGGCTTAATGCTCCGGTCAGCTCAGCATTGGCCTCGGCCTTGGCGGCCGGTCCGCCGGCGCCGGCCAGCTTGGCCCGGGCATTGGCAACTGAATCAATCGCCTGTTTTTCGTGAGCGGCATATCCTTTTACCGTGTTCACCAGATTAGGGATCAAATCACCCCGGCGCTGCAACTGATTTTCGACCTGAGCCCATTTCCCGTCGACCGATTCGTTCAAAGCCACCAAACCATTGTAGCTGGAAAAGGCAAAAACCAGCAGCAAGGCGATAACACCAAGCACAATCCATCCTGTTTTATTCATAAAAAACTACCTCCCATTCTCCTATTAGTATTATCAACAATTTTCTTATTTACCGGCCGTTATGCCGAATTTAAACAGCTTGCAGCGCTTGAAAATCCTCCCTCCTCTCTCAGATCAAATAGTTTAATTCGCCTTTTTTTAGCCTTTTTCCTTCCTTGCAAAGTATGGAGACTTCTTACACAGGCATTTAGCCGACTTCCTGCTAAAAAGCAGACAGGATTTGGCCTCTCAAATCCTGTCTGCTTTCAATCAATATGAGCCGATACGTTACACCCGAAATTTTGCTACTACCTCCTGGAGTTCCTGGGCCAGTTTCGCCAGGGCTTCACTGGAACCGGAGATCTCTTCCATGGAAGCCAGCTGTTCTTCGGTAGCACCCGAAACGCTCTGGGACTCAGCCGCCGATGTCTTGCTAAGGGAGCCGATCTGTTTCACCGAGTCCACGATTTGCTGGCTGCCGCCTGCCATCTGCTGAATAGCCGCCGAAATCTCTCTTACCTGGCTGGACACCTGCGACACCAATCCGACAATCTCCTGGAAGGCCACGCCGGCGACATTGACTACCTCAGCCCCGGTCTTCACTTCCCGTGCGCCATCATGCATCGCAGTGACAGCCTCACCGGTGTCGTTCTGTATTTCCCCAATCAGTCCGGCGATCTTCTTGGCTGCATCCTGGGACTCTTCGGCCAGTTTTCTCACTTCTTCCGCTACTACCGCAAATCCCCGGCCCTGTTCCCCTGCCCGCGCCGCTTCGATCGCCGCGTTCAGGGCCAGCAGGTTGGTCTGTCCGGCAATGCCGGCAATCGTATCAACAATTTGACCGATTTCTTTGGATTTCTCATTGAGCCTGGCAATGGTTTCGGCTACTGCCTGGGACGTTTTTTCTATAGTGCCCATTTGCACCACGGCTCTTTCCACCGATTTGCCGCCTTCCTGGGCCTTGTCGGCCGTCTGGGCCGATTGTCCCGCTACCTGGTTGGTATTGGCGGCAATCTGCTGGATGCCGGCTGACATTTGCTCTACAACTGCGGAAGTTTCGTCAACTGCGGTTAACTGTTCATTGGCGCCGTTGGCTACACTGCTGATAGAATTAGCGACCAGGGTGGCCGCCTGAGCCGACTGCTCGGAACTGGCAGTCAGTTCCTCCGAAGAAGCCGCCACTTGTTGGGCTGCTAAAGATACCTGACGCACAACGCTGAGCAAATTGGCTACCATCATATCGAAAGCCGTAGCCAATTGTCCCACCTCATCTGTGGATTTCATATTCAAAGCCTGCACTCTAAGGTCGCCGGCCGCCACTGTCTGCACATTTTTAAGCATGATATTAAGCGGATTGGTAATCATCCGCGATATTATAAGTCCCACTATCAGTGCCAACAGTATCGCCGCCAGGCTTATGCCGATGATCATCATGGCTGCGGCCGCAGTGTCTTTTTCAGAGTCCTGACGCAGCTTTTCGGCCGCATCCTTATTAAAATCGGCCAGATCTTTCAATGCGGCGTTGATGGCATCCACATGCTGTTGACCATATGTACGGTAATATTCAAAGGCTTCTGCCTTTCTTCCCGTCTGGGCAAGTTCCAGGATTCGCGTCCTCGCCTCACGCCATTTTTGCAGCGAGTCCTTCGCAACGGAAAAATTCTGTTTTTCAAAATCCGTACGAATCGTTTTTTCATAATCGGCCAATAATTGATTGGTTTCCTGAGCCCGCTCCTCGATTTCTTTAAAAAGGACGGCCTCCCGGTTTATTTCCGTATCGGGATGAACCAATCTCAGCACCAGTGCCTCAACCGCCCTAGCCTGACCGCGGGACACGTTCAGCCATTGTATTGGCAACAGGGCATCCGTATAGGTCCTTGATAAATTGTCACTGAGTCTGCTGCTGTAATAATACCCTACACCGCCAACTCCTGCCAAAAACACCGCAGCAATAGAGATAAGAATGATGATCTTGACTGCTGTCCTTAAATTGCTGAACCATAACATCCAATACACCTCCGGTCAAAATTATGGCAATAGTAGAGAGCCTGAAT
>NZ_AFGF01000047.1 GCF_000219125.1 Acetonema longum DSM 6540 | reverse complement strand
TAACCATGTTCTAAGAAGAAAGCATGGACGCTCAGCCAGTAATGGCCTGTAGCCTCCATACCGATGATCACATCATCCTTGTCGATGTTCAGTCGGTCAAAGATTTCTAATACCTTCTCACAACCCGCCTTAGTGTTGGAGAAGGAAATACTATTCAGCAGTGCTCTGCCACCAGCGTCAATGACAGAGGCTTCGTGTTTGAATTTGGCGATGTCGATTCCGCAATAAAACATGAGAACACCTCGTTTGTAAAACTATACAGACAGAGTTTCCTCAGGTCATTACGGGATACAACCTCGTTAGAAATTCAGCGCGAAACCGCTATCCAGCTCATTCGTATCAGCCCGCAAAGACAGAGGCGCAATTCTTATCGAGGAAGCTAACCTTCAAGGTACAATACTGCGCCCTCTGCCTGCACGAGTTCATTATCCCACGTGGCATGTGGAACAACAAGACATATGCGGCTATCGCTTAAGAATTGCCGTAACTACTACATTATACGAGGTACAATAAGTTTCGCAAAAAGAAAAAAAGAGGACAAGTTTGCAGTCCGAAAGGTAAAATGAAGTCACCACACAGCATTTACCGCAAGGAGAACTGCAAACATGTCCAAGGAAATTATACAGTTGAATGAAGAGATCATCAAGGTAGAACTAAAAGAACTAAAAGAACTAGTGCGCAACAGCGTAGAGGAAACGATGAATCACTTGCTGGATCAGGAAGCCAAAGAACTGACCCAGGCAGCCCGACATGAGCGTACCGAGACACGGCAAGGCTACCGTTCCGGCCATTACGACAGGAAGTTGACCACTACCTCCGGCGATGTCATCCTCAAAGTCCCCAAGCTCAAAGGAATTCCCTTTGAAACGGCCATTATGGAACGCTATCGCCGCCGGGAAAGTTCTGTAGAAGAAGCGCTCATCGAAATGTACTTGGCCGGCGTATCCATCCGGCGATTGGAAGACATCATCGAAGCCCTATGAGGCAGCAAGGTATCCCCCTCCACTATCAGTGAATTGAACAAGAAAGCCTATGTCCACATTGAACAGTGGCGCAGCCGGTCGCTGGAAGGAGGCAGTTATCCCTACGTTTACGTCGACGGCATTTACCTGCGCCGCAACTGGGGCGGAGAGTATGAGAATGTCAGCGTATTAGTGGCAATCGCCGTCAACCAAGACGGGTATCGTGAAGTGCTGGGCGCAGCCGAAGGCATGAAAGAAGACAAAGCCAGTTGGCATGAGTTCTTCCAATGGCTGAAAAGCCGTGGCCTGAAAGGCGTCCAACTGGTGATAGGCGACAAATGCCAGGGGGTGCTGGAAGCGGTTCACGAAGTCTTCCCCCAAGCTAAATATCAACGCTGCACCGTTCATTTTTACCGCAATGTATTTTCGGTCGTTCCCCGGTCCAAGGTCAAAACTGTTGCCAAAATGCTCAAAGCGATTCATGCCCAGGAAAGCAAGTCCGCTGCCCGGGAAAAAGCGATGCAGGTAGCCAAAAGCTTGCGTGACATGAAACTCAAAGAAGCGGCAGCCAAGATTGAAGAGAGC
>NZ_AFGF01000046.1 GCF_000219125.1 Acetonema longum DSM 6540 | reverse complement strand
TATAATGCTCCCCATTGTCAAGACATAGAATGGAAAAAAATAAGTTAAGCTCCCTTCTGTGTTGTTTGATATAAAACAGCCTCATGAGGCAAGTTTCCGAGATAACATTGGGCTGGGCATGCACCATCCAAGGCGGAATGCGGCCGATATGTATTGTATATCTGCATGTACTCTTTGAGCATCTTGCGTAGTTCTCGAGGAGTAGCGTATTCATTGACATAGATGCGGTCATATTTGAGAGTCCGAAAAAATCGTTCTGTTCGTGCATTATCTAGGCACTGGCCTTTGCCGTCCATGGATATTTTTACTCCGGCTTCTTCTACCAGTCGAATATACTCCGGGTTGGTAAAATGGCCGCCTTGGTCACTGTTGATGATTTCTGGCTTTCCAAAACTAAGAGCGCGTTTTAAACAGGCTAAAACAAAGGATTTATCAAGCGTGCTCGATAGCTCATAATCCACGATGTAGCGGCTGTACCAATCGATGATTACAAACAGGTACATAAACCCTTTTTGCATGCGAATGTAGGTGATATCGATTCCCCATACTTGATCCGGTCGGGTAATCGCTACTTTACGCAAAAGATAGGGCCGCAGAAATTGCTGGTGGTAGCGTTTGCTTAGGTTCGGCTTGGGATAGATGGTATATAGCCCCATGTCCCGCATCAGTCGGCGAACCCTCTTTCGATTAATAGCAACGCCTGTTTCTCGCCGTAGAATCTGGGTAAGTGTCCGATATCCCCAGGTCGGTTCATCGGTGTGGATTGCATCAATCCGGCGCATGAGAAATAAATCCTGCTCTTTATTGACAGGAAGGCTTGGCTTTTTGTAGGCGCTGGTCCGGTTGACACTGAGAAGCTCTGCCTGGCGCTTGACGGCAAGCCTTGAGTGGCCGATCTCCAACAAGGTTTTACGTTCGTCGGCGCTTGATGATTTCTTCAGATTTTTTTTTGAGCCAGTCCACCTCATAGGTCAACTGGCCAATTTTTTGCTCCAGGCGGGCGACTCGCTCTTTTTCCGCGGCCAATTCCTTGTTGGTCTCTGACTGTCCTCTCTTAAATACGTCGCAGGCCCGCTCCAGGAATTCGGTTTTCCACCGACTGACCATTACGGGGTTTAGGCCGTGCTGGGCGGCGATTTCATTTACGGTCGCTTCTTCCCCGAGGACTTCCAGGACCACTTTAGTTTTAAATTCGGCTGAGTACTGATTTCGCTTATTCATACTCCCATTATAACTTATTTTTTCTCTTTCCGTGTCTCAGCTTATGGGAGCATTATAGCA
>NZ_AFGF01000045.1 GCF_000219125.1 Acetonema longum DSM 6540 | reverse complement strand
GCTCCGCTGTTTGTTTTTCGCTTTAAAATAACGTGTCAAAAGGCGATCGTCCCCGGTGTCACCGCAGTGTTCAACTACTCGACCAACGTCAACTAAAATTGGTGTCTGAAAATCTCTTTCTTTGAATATCTAAGTAATCCTTCCATTTTTCATATAATCGTGCTTCATTTAACTCTAATGTACCTAAAGGAGGTTCATCTGATGGCATATACCTCACAAAAGATGCTATCACCTCTGGGTAGTCAAAATCAGCATAAATTTGTTCCACTATACCTAGTGGGTCTGCATAATTATCTTTATTTTCAAAAACCCAATCTAATACTAAATAGAGCCATTTTTCATTAAGTATTGTATCATCTTGACCCGAGTCCAATCTGGCTAACTCATCCAGATATGGTTGAACTGATTCGCCTTTATATAAGGATGCTAAATCAAGTAGTGTTTGGTTATATTCTTCACCCTGAGAAACTTTAACCGTTGCATGTTCAATTGCCGAATCTGAAGGAAGTAACTTCCTGTTAATAGCATATAATATATCCTTCCATGTTAATTGAACTCTCTTTGAAACAAAATCATATTTTAATTCGAAAATTAGTGAGTCCATTATTTACCCTCTCTTTGGTACTACTTTTGATTTGGGCTACCAGTAATTTTACCGCCTTCAATAAAACGTTGGTGCGATACTTTTCCATTTGGTTCTAATATATATTCAAATATACCCTTATTCCCATTTAACGCACCTTCGGTTTGAAGAAGCGTTCTTTGTACTCCATCACCACCACGTATACTAAATGTTCTTCCTGCTGCGAGTTGCTCCTTACTTAAAAAGCTAGCTGCAAGGTGACCAGGGTCAGATTTTGATAATGCAGTGCCAGTACGTTCAGCATTAATAATTTGTTCAGCTGCAAGGGAAGACCTTAGTCTTTCAAAATCAGCAACATTATTCGCTCCAGATAC
>NZ_AFGF01000044.1 GCF_000219125.1 Acetonema longum DSM 6540 | reverse complement strand
AACCGGAACGAATAATACTTCATCTCCCGCACTAAAAGATAGTCCATACAATCCAAACACAGTAGACGCGAGAGTAAAACCAGAATATAAGGCGAACCCTGCGCACGATCTTGGAAGTTCATTATATAATCCAAATAAAACACCTGAACCTATTGATGCCGCTCAAGTGTATCAAAACTCAGTTCGTAGTGATATGGGAACATGGTATGGCAAGGGTGCAGATGGTCAAATATATAGGTATTTCAGCGATAATGCAGGAGGAGCCCACTTCAGCGGTACAGTAACAAAAGAACAGGTACCAATAGATATACTTAGGCAATTAGGTATTAAGTATTAAGGGGGAAATGCATGATAATAGGAAAGCGACCCCACTTTGCTGTAGAATTTGAAGTTAACAAAGAATATGGCGGAGTCTGGTTATTTGGTAAGTGTTGTTTTTGGATTAAAGATCAACGTATAGGTGACTATGAACTTGGTACGTCTCTACGTGATGTGTTATTTCAAATGAGAACTATTGTTCTTGATAACGGTAAGCGTATTCACAATGATTTATTTGCTCTAGACACGGCTGAATTATATAGAAGATTAAATGGGGCATTATATGGTTGTGATGGAACCGCATGTTGTGACACCAATTTTGAAACTATAGCTGTTGAAGAAACCTGGGCACGATTTAACGTAAGCTTACCTGTTGATATCTTCGATGGATGGAAGATATTCCTTGTCGAGAGTCAAGAAAAAGCACGTATTATAGTAAAAAAAATAGACAAGGAAGGTATTTATGAAGCTTTTCTTACGCCGGGTGAATTTGATGAAGTAATAGCCAAGGCTTATGGCGAATTGGATAAGCTATACGAGATTGAACTTGCTAAAGGTTAAATTTTTTATAAGGTGAGCCAGGGGGTGATTCCATCGAATCACCCCCTGCTGCTTGCCGGACTAGTTGACAATGGGACGATCACCTTTTGGCACATTA
>NZ_AFGF01000043.1 GCF_000219125.1 Acetonema longum DSM 6540 | reverse complement strand
GATTGGTGGCTGCTTGAAAAAGAAAATCCTCTTATTGCTAAAAACATTCATGATTCTTTTTGGGACAAGGCTCTCACTTTAGAAGACAGAGCTTATTTATACCGCGTTCCCTGGGATACTCATCCGCAACTGGCAGACCTTGAATATCACTTATTCACGTTTAACCCGAAGTATCATGCCGTAATGCTCTATAGAATTGATGAAGCCACCGACACGGTACATGTCCAATTTGTTTGTGATTCGAGAGAAAACAAGATTTTAACGGAAATGATAGATATAGCCAAGAAAATGAATCTTCTTAATTTATAAAAGCTAGCAATTGCTGACCGGCCCCAATAAAAACGGACATTGAAAGAAAAAGTCTCCAGTCGCAGAAGCAAAGGGACGTTCTTTGTGCTTCGGTCTGAATTTTAAAAATGATACTGGGATGGATTCCCGCTACTCTGCCAATTTGCCGTTGCGTGACCCCTTCCAGCCTCTTTATTTAGCGGATCATTTCATTGCGCTTCGATTGTTTCATGCTTTGTACATCAACGATCGATTGACCGTCCGGTAAAATACTTGATGGCTCATCAGGCAATTCCTGATAAATACCCGTGGAGCTTTCTTTTCCATTTATTCTATCGCTTTATGGCAAAAGAAGCAACAAGAGCGTCCCCTCGCTTCTTCTTTTATTGTGCTAAAGGATGGTGGATTTATTGTGCAAATTGACACTCGACCGCTACTGACGCTTACGGTGGAGTTCTATCATCATTTTACTTTGGCTGCATAAAGATTGCTGCCCCTCATTTCTGAAGGGCAGCAACGTTAAAAACTTTTTATTTTTTCATTGTCTTCTTGACGGGTAGCACATCAATTGGGTTCGTTGCTCCGCTGTTTGTTTTTCACTTTAAGATTAAGTTGTCAAAAGGCGATCGTCCCCAGTGTCAACTTTGGTGAGGTTAAGTATCAACCCTCGAATCAGACATAATTATCATGGTAGCCTTACACTTGTCTCGATACTTTTAACTCCTTCCTTTTGCAGTATTACCTTATATACGTCTCGACATCTGATTGGATATTCTACTTTAGGGTGCCAACCCTCAAACTCTTGTTTTGCCTGCAAAACTCTTTCCCGGAAATCTGCATAGTTATCTAAATCAATTTTTATATTTGCTTCAAAATCCTTCACCATATCTATAGGTATCATCTGCTTAAATTGTTTAATCAAAGAAATAATCTTATCAACAATTCCAACTGAATTAGGTTTTGCAAATCGCATAAATACTATTAGCTTATCGAAAGCCGTTGGTGTTGGTATAGATTTTATCTCCCCTGTTTCATAGGCTATTTTATTACGGGCAGCCTCATGTTCGGCAGGGTTATTCAGTAATATTTCTAAGTAACCCTCTGTCCTAAATAAAATTTCCATCGTAATATCACTAAATTCACCTTCATTTGTTTTTTTTGCGTCAAGACGTTCAAAGGCTTTGATTACATCCTCTTTGGCGGGGTTGCCACTTAATTTAATCCCAATTCGATAAGCTTCCCTTCCCATTTTATATTCACCACCGATATCTTTTAATCACCGAAAAATTGGCCATCATTTACGTATGGCTTCCACTCAACATGAGACCAATCTGATAGCCCAGTTGGCCCATTTCCGTTCCTAACCACGATTTTCACTGGTATTCCGGTCTCCTGACTTGCAATATACCTGTGATGACCCTCTTCAATGAATCTACCTTTTCCAGGAACGTCATACACTATAATCGGCTCGACTTCTGCTCCCGCTTTGAGTTTTTTAATGTAGTCATCTACCCTTTCTCTATTTATGACAGTTTGCGTTGGCTTTATTTCATTAAAATTTGTTCCAACAAT
>NZ_AFGF01000042.1 GCF_000219125.1 Acetonema longum DSM 6540 | reverse complement strand
AAGATTGTTTCTCCATTTGGGCGAACAAGCTGCCCCCTATCAGTCTATATGAGGTTGCGCGTGTTGCAAGAGAACTGCAGTGCATGCCGTAAAGTGGTTTCTGCGGGAGTACATATCAGCACAGATACGGCAATGTCCTTTTAACATCTATAAACAGTGGAACTCCTGTCAAATCTTGTATGGATTTGGCAGGAGTTTTGTATTTTCAGCCGGAAATATAAAGTCAGTGATGCCGTCTATGGGACATGTAAATATATCAAAAAGGTAGTGAATGGTTTGCAGTTCTAGGTTCTGCCATTGTTCATGCTTACGATTATGCCATATAACGTAACAGGGCAATGATTTTAATGGATTTCCTCGGCCGCTTTATTTCTGTATTCCTGCACCTCATCGGTTAATTGGTAATCATTTCTCTTCAGTACAGAAAGATATCCGTTCATCGCTTTTGAGAACCTGCCATGATTAACATCGAATGTACTTTCCACATAAGCCTTTTGGGCCTCCGGCGCGATTTTTTTCGTGTCATAGCTAAATAACGGCGTATTATTTGCGCCATATAGGGCAAATACCGCATAACGTTTTAGCAGCCGCCTCATATCTTCTGCTTTAGCTGAATGGCTGTAGCGTCTGATAAACTCTTCCTGCGTCAGCGCCCGGCTGAGTATTTCATTCCAGCCTATCATGAGGGCGGCATCCTTGATCGGAGTTTTATCGGATTCAACGGTCATGATATCAATAAATGCAGCAATATCCGGTGTTGCGGCATTACGGTACTTTTTATAGACAGAATAATCGATGACCGGAAAGTACATGCCTTCGGCTGTTTCTACTTTAAAGCCGCTATTTTGGGTCTCTAACAATAAATCTTGTGTATCTTTATTGTCAATACTACTAATGGTTTGGCTTGTTAAACCATCCCAATAGCTTTTCGCCAATATTTTTTGGACTGTCTCGCTGTCACTAAACTTGTCTTGCAGTTCCGGCAGCCTTTCCTGCTGGAGTTTCTCAAGCTCAATAACCATAGTTGATACTGCGGATGGCGATACAGCAGCATTTTCATCAATATACTGAATGATCGCCGCGATATTGACGTCCTCTTTCTGCACCAGCGCAGCGAAGTCAGCCATAACCGCCTGCTCTTTAGCTGCCGCATCTTGAGCAGCTTGCTGCCGGGCAGATTCCTGTGACGGACGAACGCCTTTGTCTGCACAGCCGCTTACTGCCAAAAGTAATAGGATGGTCAGGCTGATGCCTGTTATTTTGCGGTTCATGATTGGATCTCCTCTTTTCATGGGTCTTTCGATCAGCATGGCGGTGCGGCATCTCCAAGCGGAGATTTCCGGCAATTCACCGTCCCAAGCTTTTTCAGCCGCTTTGTAACATCATTTGTCCCGGATCAGACGAGCTACTGCTTCGTAAGAAAGACGCCAGGACGGCCGGGACAATACACCGCCCGCCGAATCGTCCATTTTTGCCGGGAATCCTTCCAGCACAACCTGATCGGGAAACAGACTTCTTTGTTTGACCACACTGCCGGCCCGTACAACACAATTTCTTCCCACCCTGCTATGATCACAAACGATCGCCCCCGGTTCAACAACTGTTCCGCTGCCGATATGGCAGCCATGAATCATGCAGCCGGGACCAATAATGACGTCATCTTCAATATGCAGCTCGTTGTCCGGGAGCAGGTGCAGCACACTGTTTTCCAGGATTTGCACATTATTGCCGATGCGTACCGGCCCGTGCGAATCGCCGATGATTTTGACGCCCGCGCCAATGATGGTTTTCTCGCCGATCTCCACATCGCCGGTAATCTCCGCGGAGGGAAACAGGAGCGCATTGTCTTTCACTTTGGGAAACTTGTCTTTATACGCATGAAGCTGTGCCATTGTATCCCCTGCTTTCGGCCAATTCCATCATGATTGCCTGATACGGTGATAAAGTCAGGTCATTGTTGCGCATTCGCTGAATCATTGCTTTATCCGCTTTGGTAAGAGACCGGATAATCCGTCCCGGCCGGCCGACCGCCACACTGCAATCCGGCAGTTCCATTCCCGCGCTGACCAGGGTCCCTTCGCCAAGAATGCACATATCGCCGATAACAGCTCCCGGCATAATAATGCAGCCGTTGCCGATTTCGCACAGGTTGCCGACGGCTGCGCCGATAATCAGCGATCTGTGGCCGAATACGGTTTTCGATTGTATATGCGCGGGAAATTCAGCGTTTCCCAGCACAACGCTGTTTTCAAGCACATAGCTGTTGTTCTCCACGGTTATGGAATCAGCCCCGGAGCGAATCACCGTCCCCTGCGCAAAATAAGCACCTGAGCCCACGTTGATTCTCCCGATTAAACAGGCTGATTCCGCAAAAAAAGTTTTCTGCATCCGCTGTTCCCCTGCCTATTCCGATAGCTTATGCGATACACCTTGATCCGCCTTTTTACCACGTTGCAACCCCAGATATTTTTGTATTTTGTGTTATTATTCCCCGCAGATAAAATAAAACCTCCTGCTGTGCCGTCGGTCTTAACACTTCCCGTCTTGCAAGTCTGTTCCGGCGCAGCGATCAAAGATCCCTGATAGTCTGACAATAGTATGGGTCATAGAAGTGTGATGAAAGCAATTGTAACATGGAGGAGTGTTGAACAATATGCAGACGTTTAAAGATTTGCACAGAAAGATTGCGGAGGCCACTGCCGGCGGCGAACCTGTCAAGAGCCTGTTTGATGATTTCGATAAAAGTGAGTTGAATTGCCTTTTTAATCCGGAAATTCATCCTGTGTTCTGGAGCCTTGAAGCCTGTCTGGTCAAGGCGGCTGAAGCAGGCAAGAAAATCTCCAGAGACGTGCAGTCCTGCATGGAATCGCTGCACGGCAAAAAGAAGCTGGCTTACGCCCTGATCGCTCCCGCCTTTATTGGCCAGTTCAGCGAAGAGGTCACGCCGGGCATGCTGCGCAATGTATTCAAGCAAATGGGCTTTGACGGCATGGTCGAGGTTGCCGTTTTTGCCGACATCCTGACCCTGAAAGAGGCACTGGAGTTTGATAAAAATATCAACACGGAACGCGACTATCAGTTGACAAGCTGCTGCTGCCCGATGTGGATTGCCATGATCCGCAAAATATACAGTGATTTAATGCCTCATGTGCCTGCAACGGTGTCACCGATGATTGCAGCCGGCCGTACGGTGAAAATTCTCCAGCCCGGTGCGGTAACCGTCTTTGTCGGGCCTTGCGTAGCCAAGAAAGCAGAGGCGAAGGAGCCCGATCTGCAGGGGGCCATCGACCATGTGCTGACCTTTCAGGAAACCAAAGAATTGTTTGACCTCCTGAATGTCGACCTAACTCTGTTTGCCGCCAACGAAAAAGAAAATTCCTCCCGGGCCGGACGGATATACGCCCGTGTGGGAGGCGTCAGCGAGGCTGTGAAGAATACGGTTGAACGGCTTAATCCGAACCGGAGAATCGCCATTAAAACGCGGCAGGCCGATGGAGTCGTGAATTGCAAAGCCATGATCAATGAATTAATGTCCGGCCAGGTAAACGCCAACTTCTTCGAGGGCATGGGCTGCATCGGCGGCTGCGTCGGCGGACCAAAATCAATTATCGATAAGGAGGCGGCCCGGGAGCAGGTCAACGCTTATGGCGAAAAGGCTCTTTACCCCACGCCGATTGACAATCCCTATGTGATTGAGCTGTTGCACCGGCTGGGCTTTGATACGACGGAAAGCCTGATTGAGGATAATCAGTTCTTTACCCGCAAATTCTAACCAGTGGAGGCCGAATCTTTTCGTTTTGGCGAATGCCGGTTGTTATGATCAATGATATTTTACTGGAAGGGTACGATTCGGCAGAGACCGTCAGTCAGGTGATTGATCCGATGCTGGTTGTTTCATAAAGCAGCGAATCTCTCTACTGAGTAGGAAGGAAGGTGCACCTGGGTGTTATTCTACATCGTCGACGCGTTTGCCGATAAACCTTTCGGAGGAAACGCGGCCGGGGTGGTCATTCTCGGTCCGTGTGACGAGTTTCCGTCAGATGAAATAATGATTAACGTTGCGGCGGAGTTAAAATACTCAGAGACAGCATTCGTTAAACCAATTTCCGGCAGCCAATTCAAAATCCGGTATTTCATGCCTGCCGCGGAAGTGGATCTCTGCGGGCATGCAACCATCGGAGCATTTGGAGTGCTGATGGATTGCGGCTTGGTGAGAGATAATGCCGCATATTTATTGGATACCCGTTCCGGACAACGGGAAGTCAGTCTAAAAGACGGCCTGATCATAATGGATATGAGTTCACCCAAAGTAATGGCTGAGATTACAAGCCCGGCTAAATTGAAAGAATTGACCCGGGTCATGGGTATTTCCGCCGGGGACGTCGGTATGACCCCGCAGCTTATCTCCACCGGCTTGCCGGATATTATTCTCAATGTAAAGACCAAAGAAGCTTTGATGAAGATAAAACCGGACTTTCCGGCTTTGGCTAAGCTGTCGGAAGAATATCAAGCGGTTGGTGTGCATGCCTTTGCTTTAAATGCAAACCGTGGCACTGCGGTTGATCAGGCTATTGCCCATTGCCGGAATTTTGCCCCGCTGTATGCAATTGGCGAGGAGGCTGCCACCGGTACTTCCAATGGGGCGCTGACATTCTATCTGTATAAACACGGCTTTGTGCAGGAAGAAAAATGGAACCTATTCCTGCAGGGCGAGAGTATGAACCGGCCTTCCAGAATAATGAGCATTCTGCAAAGGGCGCCAGGGGATAATACAGATCAGGCCATCAGAATTAAAATTGGCGGGGACTATAAGATCTTAGTCAAGGGCGATCTCTACTTATGAGCAGGTTTTTAAAATAGTCAAAATTACTTGCAAATTGTATCAATACAATTTGCAATATTTTTTGCCGTTTATTTATTTCCATGCAATATTTTTGTATACTGTTATGTAGATTTTGCTGCAGATGGATGAAATGAGCGAGGAAGGAGGCACGGCTGCCTATGAATATGCCCCGGATAGCAGCGGTGCATGATCTGTCCTGTTTTGGCCGCTGCTCGCTGACTGTAATTATTCCCACCCTCTCCTGCATGGGCATCCAGGTGTGCCCATTGCCTACAGCAATCTTAAGTACCCACCTGGGCGGCTTTAAAAATGTGGCTTTTGCCGATTTGACCGATCACATGGGGGATTCTTTCCGGCACTGGAAGATGGAAAATATATCCTTTGATTGCATCTATAGCGGCTTTTTGGCTTCGGAGCGGCAAATCGACGTGGTGGCAGATTTTATTGATGTATTTTCCAAAAACCGGCCCATGGTTCTGGTGGATCCGGTGATGGGGGACAAAGGAAAGCTATATTCGGTGTATACTCCCCGGATGCAGGAGCATATGCGGAAGCTGATTCAAAAGGCCGATGTGATTACGCCTAACTATACCGAGGCTTGCTTTTTGCTGGAGAAACCCTATGAAGAAGATATTGCGGAACCGGCTGCGCTGCAGGATTGGCTGATTTCCCTAGCCGATCTGGGCCCTGACAAAATCGTCATGACCGGGATTCCCCAACAGGAAAAATTGCTGAATATGGGCTTTGAACGCAGCACCGGCCGTTTTTGGCAGGTGGCCAGCCCCCGCATTCCGGTAAGCTATCCGGGAACAGGCGATATTTTTGCCAGTGTGCTGGCAGGAGCACTGCTGCAGCAATCCAGTCTGTCGGATGCTATACAGAAAGCGGCCGGTTTTGTCGAGCAGGCCATCAGAATCACCTTTGCCGCCGGCGCACCGGTGCGGGAAGGCGTACTGCTGGAAAGGGCTCTGGCCTGGTTGTATCAAGATTCCCAGAACAGTGATCAATGAGGAGTTGCAGAGAAATGAGTGAAAAACGGTTATTTACGGTGAAGGATGTTGTCTATATTGGAGTCTTTGCCGCCCTATGCGCCATGGCTACTACTATCAAGATCCCCTTCGGGGTAGGGGCGATGGTTCACCTTGGCACCGGAGCGATGTTAACGGTAGCCTTGCTCTTTGGCGGGGTATACGCCGGGCTTTCAGGGGCGATTGGTTCCGCCCTGTTTGATTTGCTGCTGGGATTTTCGCCTTATACCCTTTGGTCCTTTATCATCAAGGGAGGCGCCGGCTTTATTGCCGGAACCGTTGCCCATGGCATTTGGCCGTCTAAGGCGGCGGGGCCCAAGCCATTCGGCAAATGGCTTGGGCGGGCTGCTCTTGGCTGCTTCCTGGCTGCCGCCTGGACGCTGGGCGGCTATATCCTTGCCTGGTGGCAGGTAACCGGAAGTTTGACGGTGGCTCTGGGCAATATACCCGGTTCGCTGATGACTTCAGGTGCAGGCATTGTTATTGCTCTGCTGCTGGCGCCCAGACTGCGTAAGATTGTGCAAAAATAGATCTTTATTTTCGGCAGTGTAAAAAGACAGGATGCCCTATTCCAAGCAAACTAGCTTTCTTGGAATAGGGCATCCTGTCTTTTTCTACTTTTTGCACTTCCACGGCATATACTCATAGTAGGGGCTGCATCTGCAGCCTTGCTGAGAAATAAATAGAGGTGAGGACAGTGCGGGAAGAAGCTGCAAAGGTCTTGGTCGCGGTCTATGTGGAGCTTAATAGTGTGGCGCCGCAGCCGGGGCAGATTTCCCCGGCGTCGCTGCAGATGGAGGAAGAGAGTTTCCAGCGGGCAATCAATATCTTGTATACAGAAGGATTAATCAGCGGCGCCAGTATAAAAATCGGCGATGATGAGGCTAACCCAACTCAGGTATCCATTGATGATGTATTAATCACCAGAGCGGGCGTTAGTTTCATGGAATCCTATACCGGCATCAGCCATCAGTTGCCGAAACTGGATAAGCTGCAAAAACTGCGGCAAAAGGCTCTCGACCTGGGCTGGGCAGAAATCGTGGGACTGATCAACAAGACCATTGCCGATTATGGCAACATTGCCGTGGTTTAATGCTTTTCGAGAAGTGCCTCATACACTAGAGACATGATACTGCCATATTTGCCGGTTTCAAAGTTGGAGGTGGTAAACTGATGGTGGTTTTTGGAATCCACCGGGGCATGAACTTTATTGGTCAGCAAAATGATCGCCAGGTCATATTCCGGGTCAATGCAGGTTACGGTGCCGGTCCAGCCGCTGTGTCCCACGGCCCGGCCGCTGGCATAAGGACCGAATTCCCAGATATTGTTTTTATCCCAGCCCAGGCCATAATGGCTGTCTGAATCACTGGTGCGGGTGAACTGTTCCAGGGTCAGGGGATCGCACAGGCGATAATTGCCGTAGCCGCCGCCGTTTAAGATGACCTGGGACAGCACCGCCAAATCAAGGGTGCGGGAAAAGAGCCCCGCATGTCCGGAGACACCGCCTAAGGAGTAGAAGGCCTTTTCATCATGGACTTCCCCCAGCAGGGTATGAGTCCGGATGCCGGGGAACCGGACGTGAAAGTCCCTGGTATTGCCGTTGCGTTCAGTGGCGGCGAACTGATCCGGAGTAAATCCTTTCGCCAGAGGGTTAAACAGAGTGCTTTTGAGCCCCAGGGGAAGGTAGATTTCATTTTCCACATAGGCGTCCAGACGCTGGCCGGTCACGGTTTCAATCAGAAAACCCAGTAAAATATAGTCGGTATCACTGTATATGGTTTTGGTTCCGGGTTTATACTCCAGGGGAATTTTATGCAAGAGCCTTTGGGTGGTCTGGCGGTCGAGGGAATAAAGGCCTTTGCCGGCTGTCTTTTTCGGATCAAAAAAGCGCACTTCCGGCGCATAACCCGCCGAATGGGTCAGTACCTGGCGAATGGTGATCCGTTCCCGTCCGCCGCCTCGAAAGCCGCGCAGATACTTGGACAGAGGGTCATCGAGGGCGATTCTTTTCTCGCTGACTAATTTTTGCATGGCCAAATTGACGGCAAAGGCTTTGGTGTTAGAGGCCAGATCGAACAGGGTGTCCGGGGTCATGGCCGCCGGGGGAACAAGGGTCTGGGAGCCGTTATACTTTTGCCGGTGGCCGTAGGCAGTATGCTTGACAATTTTGCCGTGGCGGACAATAGTCAGGACAGCGCCCGGGAAGCCCTGCCGAACCTCCTGGTTGATCAGATCGTCTATTTTGGCCAGTTTTTCGGGGGAAAATCCCACTTCTGCCGGCTGACCGTAAGTCAGGGTAGGATAAGGGATTTTGATTCCCAGCCGGCTGCCTTGCGGCATAATATTCACTACCTTTAACGTGTTGATACCATTGACGGTATAGCGGCTGATATCAATCTCGGCCCGTCCCGCAGACTGCCGCAAAGCCGGGCTGATATCCACGGTCCGGCCGTTAACCGAGAGTATGGCGCCGGTTGCGCCTTGGTTTTCAATGGCAAGGGACCCCTGTCCCTGATAGGCCCGGAAGGTTAAACGGCCCCGGGCATGGATGCGGCTGGTCGGATCGGCTTCAGGGAAAGTGACTTGCGCCTGCCATCCCTGGTGAGGCGGCGGAGATGGCGGCAGCTGCAGGCTGGCCGACCCAACCGGATATAAGGAAAAAAACAGGAACCATAGAGTCAGGGATATAGAGCAAAAACAGGCTTTGCGCGGTGTATGTAAGAGCATGGTATCCCTCCTTAAGGCACCAACTGTGGTATTTTTAGAAAGTATAACTATAGTGTAACAATCTCAGTCCTCCTTCACAACTGGCATTTTGTCTCATTTCAGCTGCGGAAAATACCAGGATGTCGTAAAAAAATAGAGAGATACTATTGTAAGCAGGATGATGTTGTAGTATTATAAAATACAAGAATACACGAATACGGAAATGCAAAAACAAAATATGTATTATCGGCGAAGAAGCCTGCGTGCCTGCGATCTTACAGGCAGTAGGCTTTTTGTGTTTTAGGCAACTGAATGATAAGGAAGGAGGAAAAGAGTATGACGTTACTGGAAAACATGGAGTTTGCCGATCTGGGGATGTCATATCATCTGGAATTTTCACCGGACTATGCGGTGGGGTAACATCAATACCAACGATAAGCCGCATCTTTTTAGCGAAGATGCGGCTTATCACTGCCAAAGGCCTTTTCCACCGGTCTCTTAGAGCCTGTCAACAAGGGACTGAATCAGCGGATAGCGATATAATTCGCCGTTTAAAGCATTATAGGCGGCAAACAGCGAAGTAACAACCAGGGCAATGCCGGCCAGGACCAGGATCGGGACCAACAGGAGACCGACCAGCAGCATGGATAAAAGCCCCACTGCCAGGCTTGCGATCAATAAGACGCCTTGGACAACCAGCGCCTGCTTGGCATGATGATAGATAAAAGGATCTTCTCTTTTCCAGATCAGGATGGCTAAAGGAGCAATGACAAAGCCCAGGCCGCCGAAGAAATACGCCAGATGAGCCACAATGGCCAGTAGCTTCTGTTCTGTAGTCACAAATGGCAAACTAAACACCTCCCTGCTGTATTGTATGACATAAGATATCGAGAGGAACAAGAAAAGCTGTCCAATTTACATAAAAAGTTTATCGTTATTCTCTTCTTAAATATATAATTTATTTTATTCAGCGGCGCAGTAAAAAATCCTCTGCAGCTTCAGGCCGGGAATTTTGTTCCAGGAAGCAGATCCTGCCATGGCAGGCAGGAGATTCACTGTGGGCAGAGAATAATTTAGAATAAACAGGAAACCATAAAGCTGACCGGCGAGCAGCCGGCTTTTTTATAATAAAAGTACGGTGGATGGGAAAGGTGCCTTACATGATGAAAGTAGCAGCAGTCAAAGCCGATTCCTCCGAGGAGAAGTCAGACCTTTATATTCGGAGGTGCAATTTTTGGAATTAATCCTTATGCGGCACGGTAAGGCCGAGTCTCCATCCTCACGGATCAGCGAAAGCCAGCGGGAATTAACCCCGACCGGACGCAGGCGGGTGCAGGAAGCTGCTATCGGTTTGGCTCGCAGCCGGCTGATTGATTTGCATAATGTCACGATTTGGTCCAGTCCCTTGCCCCGTGCCCTTCAGACAGCTCAGATCCTAGCCGAAGCTTGGGGGGGACTGGCTGTGGCCGAATACGAAGCAGTAGCGCGGGGAGATCTGGAAACCTTGTCGGCCGGCTGGACGGTCCTTTCACCGGGATACAGTCTGGTGATCGTCGGCCATGAGCCTTACTTAAGCTCCTGGGCCGAACGAATCGCCGGCGTCTATCTGCCCTTTAAACGGGCCAGTGCCGCCGGCTTCAGCATTAGGGAAGTTCAATCCGGTAAAGGGAAATTGCGATGGTATATTACGGGCAAGACCCTGGCTCATATAGCGGCGGTTGATTTGACGCAGACAGGCATGCAGACTTGAGAGGAGGTGGGAATATGTCGGTACTTTTGGAGACAGAATTAAAATTGAGAGTCATAGGCAGCGGTGATTGGGAGAAGCTGGTCCGGTCAGAGCGGTTACAAGGATTGGACCGGGCCGGCGACTGGCAGGAAGACTTGCTGGAGGCCCGGTATTTTGACACTGCCGATTATCGGCTGCGCAAGGCCGGTCTGGCCTACCGGGTACGCCGGGAACAGGGGCAATGGATGGCCACCGTCAAACTGAACGGAAGTTCCACCGGCGGGTTGCACCAACGGCAGGAGCACAACATGGCTGCCGCCAATGAAACACCGGATTTGTCGGTGTTTACCGGTCTGGAGATTGGTGAACTGCTCCGAAAGTCTGTTGGGGAGGAGTCACTGATACCGGTATTTACTACTCGCTTTTGCCGGCGCACCCTCTTGGTCAACTGGCAGGATTCCCAGGTTGAAATCGCCCTGGATCAAGGGCAGATTTTAGCCGGGGCTGACAGTGAGCCGATTTTGGAAATCGAATTGGAACTGAAGCAGGGGGCGACCGCGGCGGTGCTTTCTCTGGGGGCGGAATTGGCAGAAATCCTGCCGCTGACGGTAGAGCCCAAAAGCAAATATTACCGGGGTTTATTGCTGGCCGGCCTGATAGAAGAAGAGCCGGTGCCGGATGCCCTCTGCCTGTTATCTGGCGCCGAGCCAGCCGGGCAGGCCCTGGAACAGCTTTTATCAGCGGCTGTCAGCAATGTATTTGGCAGCCAGCAGGCATTTTTGGACAACCAGCAGCAGCCTAAAGCTCTGCGGCAGCTTCGGATTAAGCTGCGCCGCCTGCGGGCGTTACTGTCCTTTGCCAGTCCTTTCCTAGCGGCGGAAGAAACTGCGGTCTCGAAACAGGAACTGAGGTCCTGGGGGCGTTCTTTGGGCAGTTTGCGGGATTTGGATGTTTTGGCCGGACACTGGCATAAGATTCTAACCAGCCCTTTTGCGGTCAGGGATGGCAAATCCCGGTTAGAGGAGCAGCTGGCGGCGCTTAGGCTGCAGCAGGAAGAAACGGTTGGCGCCTGCCTGACAGCAGGAAAACTGACAGCTGTATTGCTGAGGCTTTGGGGCTGGATTGCCAATCATCCCTGGCAGGTTGGGGCGGCCAGGTCCATTGAATCTTACGCCGGGTATCGCCTGGAGAAATGGCTGGAAGATCTGCTGGAAACAGGCAAGGCTCTGGATTGGAATGATCGGCGGGAGAGTCATCAGTTCCGCATCCGGATGAAAAAAATCCGTTATGTGCTGGAAAGCCTGTCTTTTATGGATTCAGGCCGGACCAGCCGGCTCGTCCGCCGCTTCAAAGCCTTTCAGGATTGTCTGGGGATATTGATGGATTATGAGGCATGCAGCCAGCAACTGCATCTTATCCTGAAACCGGCCTCCGCCAAAGCTGTATACCGGGATGTGGGGCTGTTGAACGGCTGGCTGGCCCGGGATGCGACGGCGGCGCAAACGGCGATTCCCGCTCTCTGGCGAAAAGCTGGCCGTTCGGCCCGACGCTGGCGGAAAGATTAAAAGATGGGAGAGGAGGCCAATGCGCTGCTCCTATCTGAAGAAAAACGATAGATTTTGCAGGGATCCGGAATCGGAAGGAAAGCATGAAAAAAAATGGCCGATGATGCTTTCGTTCTGGAGACAGGCCGAATTGTCTTGTCCTGCCGGGGCAGTGATTTGGTGGAGAATCCGATGGTGAGACAGGCTTATTTGGGGATTAAGCAGTGAGTTTTCCGGCAAGGATACCTTCATTTTTTATGAAACAGGCGTTCCATCGTTTCCGATGCAACGCCTGTTTGGGGATATGGAAGATATCTGGTTCTGGCAGTACGATGTTAAGAAGGATTACGCAGCAAGCAAGACTACAGCGTGGTGTCATTCGCCTCGGCGCTGTAGAGGCCTGCTTCTGGGGCGAACAGCAGGGAGGGGCTGACGGCTTGATTGCCAATGCGCATTTCATAATGCAGGTGAGGACCGGTGGAATAGCCCGTGCTGCCAACGGTCCCGATTTGTGTTCCTTGCTGTACTATCTGGTCCACTGACACAGTAATGCTGTTCATATGATAATAGATGCTTTTGAGCCCGCCGCCATGTTCAATGACCACTGTATAGCCGGTAAGCAACAGCCGCTGGGCAAAGACCACGCGGCCGGCGTTGGGGGCCAGCACCGGCGTTCCTGTATCTACGGCAAAATCCATGCCTCTGTGGGTCCGCTTGGAAGCAGGATCCCCGTTAGTGATGCGGATTTCTCCGAAATTGGTGCTGATCCGTCCCTTTACAGGATGGGTAAAAGTGCCGCTCCAGTAACGGGTCCTGTCAAACAGGTTATAGACGGGCAGAAATTTGGCATTAAATTCTTGGTAGGACGCATCGCTGGTCGCCTCGCGAATAGCCTGGCTTTTCGTATTAATGATCAGGTTCTGCCGGTCAAAATTAAAGGCGAGTACCGTGACTTCCGTAGCGAAGGCCGTTTTCCCTGCCTGAATGTGTACTGTGTACCGGCCCGGTTCCCGTGTATTGCTCACCGGGATGGCTGCGAACCATTCCTGGTCTCCGACAGGCACGAATACGGACATTCCCAGATCTGTCTTGGCCTCCGGCTGAATGCCTTTAGGTACATTCAGCAGCCGCAAAGACAGAATGTCCCCCTGCTGCAGTTCCAGCCTTCCTGTCACCAGCTTCAGAGGCCGGCGTTTCGCGCTTGCCACAGCGGCGAAGGACTGTGGCGTTTCGTTGCCAATTTGGTGCCATGAAATAGTGTCTGCTATGCTTAATCCACTGATTTCCAGCAGAGTTGCCAGGATGTATATGATTTTAGGGTATTTGCTCACAATCTTTCTCCCTTATGCTGTTTATAGAATTCTTTCAATGATTTTTTCGTGTCCTGATCCAGATCATGCCAACGCACACCCTGAATGGCTCCTTCCAGCGCCGACAGTCTCATGATGCAGGCGGAAGGGTCATGGGCCAGGATGCGCCGCCAGGCTTCGCGGCTGCCGGTTTTTTCAGCTGTTCAATGGTAGTAATACCGGCATCGGCAAGCTGGCCTTCCAGCTTGCCGGCGATGTTCGGCAGCTTAGATAGTTCACCCATTTCATTTCCTCCCTGGTCTTTCGTTTAGACAGTTACTTGAGTTGTGCATTAAAAGCAATTGACTCCGCCCAATCCGTTTCTTTAAATCCCACAAGCACGAATGCCTCGGCGATCAACAGAGGGCGTTTCACCAGCATGCCATCCTTGGCAAGAAGCCTAAGCTGCTCTTCTGTGCTCATGGAGGGCAGTTCGTTCTTGAGATGCAGAGACTTATACACCAGTCCGCTGGTGTTGAAAAACTTGCCCAGAGGTAAGCCGCTCTTCGTGTGCCAGCCTTCTAATTCCTCATAGGTGGGATTTTCGGTTTTAATGTTGCGAACGCGATACTTCGCGCCGCGGGCATCGAGCCAGGCCTGTGCTCTTTGGCAGGTGGTACACTTGGGATAGCAGATGAAGGTCAGCAAATAAAACACCTCGTTTTTCTAGGTATCTTTGGCCAGATCGGCATGTTCGGCGGTTGTCCGGTCCGGGCGGCAACGGCGGACAGGCTGCTGTCCATTTTAGCACTTGTTATAACTGAATTTCCCCATATTTTTAAAATAACCTCCCTATTTTACAAAACCGTCGCCAGTAAGCTACAATAGAAAAATAGCATAAAGAGCACAGCAAGACCGTGCAACCAAAAAGGAGATGCGATTTGGACAGTGTGATTATCGCTGAACACCTGGTCAAACACTATGGCCCGGTGCAGGCGTTAAAGGATGTATCTTTCCGGGTACGGGCCGGGGAGTGCTTTGGCTTTCTTGGGCACAATGGGGCGGGAAAGTCTACTACCATGAGGATGATTTACGGGTTGTCGGAGGTGGAGGGCGGACGGCTGGAGGTGTTTGGCCGGGAGATCCGGTTGACGCCGCCCGGGGTGAAGGCCATACTGGGGGTAGTGCCTCAGGAGGACAGCCTTGATACGGATTTATCGGTACTGGAGAACCTGGAGGTCCACGGCATCCTGTTCGGCTCCAGCCGGTCCCAGGCCCGGCAGAGAGGGAAAGAACTGCTGACCTTCATGGGCATGGCTGAAAAGGAAAACAGCCCGGTGGAAAGCCTGTCCGGCGGGCTGAAACGGCGGCTGGTCATTGCCAGGGCCTTGCTGCACCGTCCCAGAATGGTCATTTTAGACGAGCCAACGACCGGCTTGGATCCGGAAGCCAGACGCATGGTCTGGCAAAAACTGCGGGAATTGAAGGCCCAAGGGGTTACCCTCTTGCTGACCACTCATTACATGGAGGAAGCCGAACAGCTCTGCGACCGGCTGGTAATTATGCACCGGGGAGAAATCTTGGCGGCAGGGACGTCGGCAGAACTTATTGCTTCCTATGTGCTGCCGGAGGTCATCGAAGTCAGAGCGCCGCTGGCTTCCATACCGCCGGGTCTGGCCGACCGGCTCTCGGCGGCGGGGGCGGTCTCCCTTACCGTTGGCGAGGGGCTGCTGATCTATGCCCATGACGCCAAAAAGTTATATGACCACTTCCATGACTGGGGTCTGCCCCAGCATGTCTGCTATCTGCGGCCGGCGAGCCTGGAAGATGTGTTTCTCAAACTCACCGGTCAGGGGGGAGAATCATGATTGCCGCTATTCGCGTGCTGCGCCGCCATATGATCGTCTTTCAGCGGACCATGGCCGCCAATGCCATGTATAACTGCATTGAGCCCCTGCTGTACCTCTCGGCTATGGGCTTTGGCATCGGGGCCTATATTTCGGAGTTGGACGGCATCAGTTACATGCAGTTTATTGCTACCGGAATGATTGCCTCTTCGGCGATGTTTGCCGCCAGTTTTGAATGCACCTACGGCAGTTTTACCCGCATGCACTTCCAGAAAGCCTTCCACGCCATGTTAGCGGCGCCGGTAACGGTGTGGGACATCGCTCTGGGGGAAATACTGTATGGCGCGGTAAAAAGCGTTTTTTTCAGCAGTCTGATTCTATTATTGGTTACAGTTTTAGGGCAGGTCAGCTCCTGGTGGGCGCTGATCATTCCATTGTTTCTGGTCCTGCCCGGCATCGCTTTTGCTCTGGGGGCTCTGTGTTTTACCGGCTATATCACGAATATTGATTATATCAACTATTACATTACGCTGGGCGTGACGCCGCTTTATCTCTTTTCAGGCATCTTTTTCCCGGTGAATACTTTGCCCGGCTGGTTGCAGGCTGTCTCCGCCATCAATCCTCTCTATCATACGGTTGAGATCTGCCGGGCTTTAGCTCTGGGCAGGCTGGATGAGGCGCTCTGGCTCAGCCTGACAGTCCTTGCCGCCTATGTGGTGTTATTGACGCCGTTTGTGGTAAGACTATGGAAAAAGAAGCTCATCGTGTAGGGGCCGTTGAAAAAGGCCCCTGTTGCGAGGCGCGAGGCTACAGATGAGAGTGACAACAGAGTTCCAGCGGACAGGGAATTGGCTGCCTACAGGCGAATACAGATAAAAAACGTAAGCAGCAGTGTAGGACGGAGGAAATCATCGTGGGAGACGAGAAATCCGGTGACAAGGATAGTATCAGTGCTATTGACCGGGCCATTGACATTCTTTTTTTTCTGCAGCAGGAAGGCCGGGAGCAGGGTGTGACCCGGATTGCCTCCGGTTTAGGGATATACAAAAGCACAGTGCACCGGACTCTGGCGACTTTGGAAAAACGCGGCTTTGTCCAGCAGAACGCGGAGAATGGAAAGTATTGGCTGGGTATTAAGCTGTACTCTCTGGGGATGCTGATCGGCGAAAACCTGCCTCTGAAACAGATCGCCTTTCCTTTTGCCAAGGATCTGGCGGAAAAATACCGGGAAGTGGTACATATCGGCGTGCTGGATAAAACCGCTTCCCTATATCCCCAGCTGATTATTCTCGATAAGATCGAAAGCAAAGTAATGCTGAGCATGACCCCCCCGGCGGGTTCAGTGTCCCCCAGCCACTGCTCGGCAGTGGGCAAGGCTCTTCTGGCCTTTTGTCCGCCGGAATATCTGGCGCGGTTCGCGGGCGTCAGCCTGCCGGCTTATACCCCTAATACCATTACCGACTGGAGTGTTTTCCTGGAGGAGCTGGCCAGGATCAGGGAAAGGGGCTATTCTCTGGATGACGAAGAACTGGAACTGGGGCTGACTTGTATTGGCGGACCGATTTTCGCCCGGGACCGGGACGTGGTTGCCGCTCTGAGTTTGTCCGGCCCTACATCCCGTTTAAAGTCTGATCAATTCGAAAAAATCGTGGCGGATGTGCAAACAACAGCACAGCAGATTTCCCGGGCTTTACGATAATCTCCCTCCTTGGTAAAGGTATACAAAATTCTTAAATCGGACTGCCGCTTGACGGTGACAGTCCGATTTACTTTATAGATTGTCCTATGCTACAATTATTTTAGAACGATGTTCCGGTGAGTGGAACACAGGGGAGGACTTTATGCAAAAAAAGGTGCAGTCAGACGGGTTTATGGTCTTAGCCATCAATCCCGGCGCCACGTCTACCAAATTTGCGGTTTACCGGGGAGAAACGGTCCTTTTGAAACAGGCGATGGAGCATTCAGTCCAGGAATTAAAACCCTTTGCCCAGATCATTGATCAGCACCGCTACCGGCTGGCGCTGATCCTGCAGGCTCTTGACCAGGCCGGTATTGACCGCCGGCAGCTGTCCGCCGTGGTGGGGCGGGGTGGGCTCTTAAAGCCGCTGCTAGGCGGGACCTATCGGGTGAATGCCCAAATGGCGGCTGATATGCAACTTGCGGCTCTGGGGCAGCATGCTTCCAATCTGGGTGCGGTCATGGCGGATGACCTGGCGGCGGAGCTGGGGATTCCGGCCTTTATCGTAGATCCTGTGTCAGTGGATGAGTATGAGCCGGTAGCCCGGGTGTCAGGGCTGGCCGACTTGGAACGGGTCAGTTTGTCTCATGCCCTCAATATGAAGGCTGTAGCCCGGAAAGCGGCCAAGGACCATGGACGGCGCTACGATGAAGTCAATTTGATCGCGGCCCATCTGGGCAGCGGCGTATCGGTTTCGGTCCATCGCCGGGGGCGGATGGTTGATACCAGCAGTTCCCGGGATGAAGGCGCCTTTTCCCCTGACCGCTGCGGCAGCCTGTCCGGGTTTTCCCTGGTCGATCTTTGCTTTTCGGGGAAATACACCTATCAGGAAATGCGGCAGAAGATGATGGGCACCGGCGGTCTATTTTCTTACTTTGGCACCAGAGATGTGCGGGAAGTGGAGAAACTGGCTCAAAGCGGCAACCAGAAAGCCGCCCTTGTCCTTGAGGCCTTGCCCTACCAGGTGGCTAAGGACATAGGGGCTATGGCCGCGGTGTTGGCCGGACAGGTGGATTGGATCGTTTTGACCGGCGGCATGGCCTATTCTCACCGGATTATCGACGATGTGATCCGGCGGGTGGAGTTCATTGCCCCGGTGGTGGTTCTACCGGGAGAAGAGGAACTGGAGTCTTTGGCGTTTGGCGTTTTGAGGGTACTGCAGGGGGAGGAAGAAGCCCGCGAATATCTATAGGGGACC
>NZ_AFGF01000041.1 GCF_000219125.1 Acetonema longum DSM 6540 | reverse complement strand
TCGAGTATTGGAGGAGTGAATGTATCGGGACAGCGCGGCAAGGGCAATACGGAAGAGCACCGGATCCACTACAGTGAAACCTCGGATTACGGCGGAGAAGAAGCTAACCGTCAAATCTAGCCATGATATCAATATAATCGGAGGAGAGGTTAAAGGAGAAACCGTCAAAGTGGAAGCAGGCGTGGATTTAAATCTAAAGAGCCAGCAGGACCGGGAGACTTATACGGAGAAGAATGAGTCAACTAGTGGCAGTATTGGTGTTGGCGTGACGGGGAATGCGGGACACACTTTGACCAATCCCCGTCAATCTGGTAATCTGCCTCGTTGATATCCCTGTTTGATGAAGCTCTTCCCGTTTTTCTTTTGGTTGCCGGGCTTTTCGGGGATGGTTATCACCTCTATTTTTGAGGATATCATTTTGGTGGCTACTCCTCAATAGAACTGCAGTGCATACCAAAAGATGGACAATAGTTGATGTGGACATTTAGACTATAACTAAACGTTGCTTAATTACAATGAGAAGGAGATGCCTTATGATCCGTTTCTTTTTGCGTATATTCCTCTTTGGCCTGATATGTTTATACTTGATGGCAGCCTCATTAGCCATGGCCAATGGACCAGACAGGAAATCCCCGCCTATCGTTGAGGCAGCAAAGGCCGGAAACCTGTCCGCAGTCAGAACTCTCCTGGATCAGGGGGCTCATGTTAACGCCAGAGATAACTGGCATAGGACCTTGCTGATCATCGCTGTTCAGCAAGAGGATCTAAATATAATGCAGCTTCTAATGAGCAGGAGCGCTGATGTTAACGCCGCTAATAAAAATGGCATTACCGCTTTAATTGCGGCTGTTCAGCGTGATAATTTCGATGCCATACATCGGTTGGTCCAAGCCGGAGCTCAGGTAAATCAGGCTGACAGGATGGGATGGAATCCTTTGATGTGGGCAGTCTATCGCAACAACAGAGCAGCTGTTCATCTGCTTGTCAATCATGGCGCCGACCCTTTGTTGACCAACAGGCAAGGGTTCACTGCTCTCGACTTGGCAAAACGAATCAATGCATCACCTGAAATCTGGAGTTTGCTGCAGCCGGGTTCACCTTCCAATCCACTTTTGCGGCCCCAAAATGACAATAAACAGACGCGCTTCCCTCGCGCACTTTTCCGTCCTCAGTTGGCAGCTTCCCGTCTTATACGCGGCAATCCTAAGGCGGCCGTTACTATTGTAGAATATACTGATTTCCAATGTCCTTATTGTGCATTGGGCAAGGAAGCCATAGATGACATCCTGGCTAAATATAACGGCAAGGTTAAAGTAGTGGTTAAACATGCGCCGTCGGATTCACATCGGGTTGCCCTGCCGGCTGCTTTGTATTTTGAGGCGCTGGCCCGGCGCAATCCGGAGAAAGCCTGGCAATTTTATGATTTGATTTTTACCGAACAACATATCCTGAGAGAAGGGGAAGCTGGTCTGAGCTGTATTATAGACCGTTTAGGTTTAAGTGATCAGGAGCGGCGTCAACTGGAGAATGATCGTTTTAGTAGGTCAATCCTGGCTACTGTTGAGGCTGACTTGCTGGAAGCCGAATCTTTTGGTTTTGGCGGAGTGCCGGTTGTTATGGTCAATGATATTTTACTGGAAGGGTACTATTCGGCAGAGACATTCAGTCAGGTGATTGACCCAATATTGTATAAGCTAGCAAACGGCTAATCTCCCGTATGTAAAAAAGCATAAGAAAGTGATCAACCATCTGAGGGCAATAAACGGTCGGTGAACCCTAGCGGCAAGTATGCCGGGGAAACGATAGTGGGAATACTATAGTAGTTCTACTATTTGCGATAGTGAGGGAATATGGCTTCTAAGAATGGACAAGATTGGCTATGGAACTTAGATAAAAAAATACAGCCAATGGCGATTTTCTGTGTAGTTGTCTTAGGGCTCATCCAGCTGTTATTGTTTTTTGACGAATCCCGCATCTTTCTTTCACGGATTGACAAGCTGGAAGGCGATAGAGTGGCGCTGGAGTTCACCCCGGATAACCCGGGCAATGAGGCGGAGGGACGCTCGGTCTGGCAGGAGTTTCAGATACTGCGCCGGGGGCAGAAAATGCAAATTAAGGTTTTAACTGGCAGCGGCAATCAGGTTTATATCAAAATCAACGGTAACAGGGCGGGCACGCTTGCGCCGGGACTGGCAACGGTAACGGTTTATGACGGCGACTATCTTGAAATTGATGCCACGCTGCAGACGGAACCTGTCAGCTATCAAGTTGTAAAAGTAGATCCAGGTATTGTCTCCCCTTTTGCCGGTGCCATTCTTGAAACGCGGGGAGATACTGCGCCGATCGGAAGAATTAAGTTAAAACGCTAAAGGAGACGGATCACTGGCAGGAAATTGGCAAGGAACGTTGAACTTATTAGTGTCGTAAAAAACATATGTACTAGAATTTTTAATTGATACGAAACAATAAGGAAGGTACTATGAAAGAACTGGTTGTAGCGATTGACGGTCCTGCCGGAGCGGGGAAGAGTACGGTAGCACAGATTGTTGCCCGCAAGCTGAACTATACTTATATTGATACAGGAGCGATGTATCGGGCTGTAACATGGGCAGCGCTGAAAGGATCCTGTTCCAGTGAGAATATAGAAGGGGTGACCCAATTACTTCAAAGAATGGATATTTCTCTGAAGTATACGGAAGGTCAATTGCAGGTCTGCGTGAACGGTGAGAATGTTACCGCCGCTATCCGGACGCCGCAAATTTCCCGTTCGGTTTCAGAGTATGCTAAGCTGCCGGCTGTCAGGCAGGCTATGCTGATTCGGCAGCGTCAGATGGCCGATCAAGGCGGCGTGGTTATGGATGGTCGGGATATTGGGACCCATGTATTGCCGGACGCCGAGGTTAAAATCTTTCTCACGGCCTCCATTGCCGAGCGCGCCGGACGAAGATGGCGGGAACTAAAAGGCAAGGGCTTTGACACAGATCTGGAACAGCTGACTCATGAAATCGCCGAACGGGACCGGATGGATTCCCAAAGGGAAATAGCGCCGCTTATGCAGGCGCCTGATGCCATATTGGTTGACACCACTGGACTTACTATTGATGCGGTAGTGGAAACCATCTTACTGATTTACAAGGAGAGAAAAAAACTTGTATAATCTTCTGCGGTTTTTGTTTCGGACGACTTTTCAAATTGTTTTTCGCTGGCAGGTCAAAGGGGTTGAGAATATCCCGAAGAATCAGGGAGTCATTATTGCCGCCAATCATATTAGTTTATGGGATCCCCCTGTCATTGGCTGTGCGGTGCCCGGCAAGGTGCATTTCATGGCGAAACAGGAATTATTTAAAATTCCCGTGTTTGGCTGGATCATTTCCCGGCTCAATGCTTTTCCGGTCAAGCGGGGTACTGCTGACCGAAATGCCATCCGGGAAGCAATCAACCGACTGAGGCAAGGAAACGTGCTGGGTATTTTTCCGGAAGGGACCCGCAGCAAGAAAGGAACACTCGGTGCCGGGGAACCGGGAGTTGCATTAATAGCTCTTAAAGCCGGCGTGCCAGTTGTACCCACCGCTGTCATAGGGACAAATCAGGTACTGCGGAACGGCAAAATATTGCCGCGATTTGAGGTTATTTTCGGTAAACCGATTTATTTCAATGAGACACAAAGGGATAATCTGGAAATCGCCAGCGATTTGATTATGCGGGAAATTGGCGCTCTGCTGGCGAACCGCCAGTCCGATTGATTGGATTCCGGCGTTTCGGCCGGTGCCGCCTTTGTCCGCAGCTGTCTTTCGGGGTGATTGCCATTGCTTTACGGTGTGCTGATTCAAGGAGGCGCTTGTCTCCTTTTTTCATTGAATATTGATTATTATGGGGTATGAATATCAATCTGGTGTTTGCCGAAGGGGTGCAGTATGAAAATTCAGCTTGCCGAACATATGGGTTTCTGCTTCGGGGTAAAAAGGGCGATTGACTTAGCGCAAGAAAACGCCAATGATCATACCGGAAAAATTTATACCCTGGGTCCGTTAATTCATAATCCTCAGGTTGTTTCGCGTTTAAGCCGGCAAGGAATTGCGGTTGCAGAGAATATTGACGCTATAAATCAGGGAACTGTTATTATACGATCTCATGGCGTTGGGCCGGAGGTCTACCGTCGGGCTGAAGCAAAGGGATTAACGATTGTTGACGCCACCTGTCCTCATGTAAAGAAAGCCCAGCAGGCAGCTGCTCGATTGGCGGCGAGCGGTTATCAGGTTATTATTCTTGGCGATGCGGATCATCCGGAAGTAAAGAGTATTATCGCTTGGGCGGGTTCTGATCCGATTGTGATCGGCAGCGAAGAACAAGCGGCAGAACTTCCTGTATTCCCTAAACTGGGAGTGGTGGCTCAAACCACCTTTTCCATTGAACTTTTTGACTGCATCCTGGCCGTTTTACAAACCAAATGCCAGGAGATACAGATTGACCGGACGATTTGCACCGCTACCGACATGCGGCAGCAGACAGCGAGAAAACTGGCCGGTCAGGTGGATGTCATGGTGGTGGTCGGCGGTAAAAACAGCGCTAATACCACTCATCTGGCGGATCTCTGCCGCCAAACAGGGGTTAAAACCTATCATATAGAGACGGCCAGTGAGCTAAAGCAACATTGGTTTGAAGGCGCTCGGCAAGTGGGTATTACTGCCGGAGCCTCCACGCCACAATGGATTATAGAGGAGGTTTATACAACGATGCAGCAAATGGAACAGGATGACAGGCTCAAGCGCCTGGAGCCAGGGATGCTGATTCAGGGAACAGTGGTTGACGTGCGCCAGGATGAGGTGTTTGTCGACGTGGGTTATAAGGCGGAAGGAATTATCGCCTTGTCGGAATTGGCCTTTCCGGCGCCGGCAAAAGCTTCGGACGCAGTAGAAAAAGGACAGGTTATTGATGTCGTTGTGCTGGATGCCAACAGTGCCGAAGGAAGTGTGAAACTATCCAAGGTCCAGGCTGATAAACAGGTTGCCTGGACTAAACTGGAGGAAGCACTGCGCGAGAACCGGACTCTGGAAGCGAAGGTGTTAGGAGCGATCAAAGGAGGGTTGTCGGTTGCGGTTCTTGGCATTCGGGGTTTTATGCCGGCTTCTCAGGTTGATTTGAAGTATACGGAGAATCTGTCGGAGTATGCGGGCCAAACGATTCAGTGCCTTGCGATTGAAGTGGTTCCGGAAAAATCCAAAGTGGTTTTATCCCGGCGGGCATTGCTGGAAGCGGAAAAAGAACGACTGGGAAAAGAACTGTTTGCCAAATGGAAGGTGGGAGATCAGGTCCATGGGACCGTTACCCGCTTAGCAGATTTTGGCGCTTTTGTGGATTTGGGCGGCATCGAAGGACTCATTCACATTTCCGACCTGTCCTGGCAGCGGGTCAAGTCGCCGTCCGAGGTCGTTAATGCGGGCGATGCGGTGCAGGTTATCATTGTTAAATTGGACAGCGAGAACAAGAGGATTGGTCTCAGTCTGAAACAAACAATGCCAGATCCCTGGTTTACTGCGGCGGAAGAGTACCGGGAAGGAATGACGGTTTCAGGCGTCATCACCCGGACTTCCAAATTCGGTGCGTTTGCGGAATTGAAAGCCGGAGTGGAAGGACTCATACACATCTCGGAACTGACTGACCATCGCATCAATGACGCCAAGGAGGCAGTGACAGCCGGACAAAAGGTTACAGTGAAGATCCTTGGAGTGGATAAAAAGAATAAAAAAATTTCTCTGAGCCTGAACCAGGCCAAGCAGGATGAAGAACGGGCGGATTATAGCCGGTTTATCAAAGAGGAAACAGGACTGGGAGTTACCATCGGCGATAAGTTGGGGTATTTATTTAAACACAATGACTAAGTAGATGAGAAGTATCTTGGCTAAGGAGGAAAGTAAGTCACTTTATGAATCTAGTGACACGGCAATCACGCAAAGCGGATCATCTGAAACATGCTTTGCAGCTGGCAGATGGCCCGTCGCAAAACGGTTTCAAAGATATTTTCCTGATTCATAATTGTCTGCCGGAATTGGCCTGGGAGGATATATCCCTGGAAATTTCCCTGGGCGATTTACGTCTGGCTCATCCTATTATCATGAATGCCATTACCGGGGGCTCCACCGATGTGACCGCCATCAATGAGGCGCTGGCCATGGTCGCCAGACTTACCAACTCCGCCATGGCCGTGGGATCTCAATACGCTGCCATCGAAGATCCTTCCGTGGCGGATTCCTTTAAAATCGTCAGAAAGGTATATCCTAAAGGATGCCTGATTGCTAACCTGGGAGCATATGCCAATTGTGAGGATGCTCAGCGTGCCGTCGATATGATTGAAGCCAATGCCCTGCAGATTCATCTCAATGTTGCCCAGGAAATAGTAATGTCGGAAGGCGACCGGAATTTTACCGGTTACCTGAAGAATATTGAACGGATCGTCAGCAAAGTCGGTGTGCCCGTTATCGTAAAGGAAGTCGGTTGCGGCGTTGCCCGGGAACAGGCCGTGTCGTTAGCCTTGGCCGGAGTTCGGATTATTGACGTTGGCGGGGCAGGAGGTACTAATTTTCTGGCCATTGAAACATCCAGAAATGAGGCGCAGCTGGAACCGGAGCTGCTGGAATGGGGTCTGCCCACAGCCTTGACGGCCATGGAGGTTTTGTCGGCAGTAGGAGATCAGGTGGATGTTATCGTTTCCGGCGGAGTTCGGACTCCCCTGGATATTGCTAAAGCCCTCGCTCTTGGCGGCCGGGCAGTAGGATTGGCGGCGCCGGTGCTGCGAGCGCTGCAGGCGGGCCAGGTGGAGCAAACCGCGCTGTGGCTTACTAAGCTGATTGATGATGTAAAGCGGGTAATGCTCTTAGTCGGGGCCAAACGCGTTGAACATCTTTCCCATGTGCCGCTTGTCGTTACGGGTTTTAGCCGGGAGTGGCTCCGGGCCCGCGGCATTGATTTTCAGCGTGCTTAATGAAATTGATTCTTTTCAAACGTTATGGGCTTGCGGCCTGCTTCGTGCAGGTTGCAAGCCCTGATTTTGTTTTTGCATGATTTATAAATGGAAAGGGCAAGATAATTTCAGATGGATACGCACACAGCATCAATAATCACCTAGCATCAATTATTGACCATGATCAATTACAAAAATCATAGTTGAGGTGAAGAAAATGAATCTGCCCATCGGGATGATCCTGCTGCTTGCTGTGGGAATCTTAGTGTATTTTGGTATTGCCCACCGGATTCTGGACCGGATGCGGCTGACGGATAAACAAGCATTATTGTTTATCGTCGGCATTATTGCAGGAAGTTTTATTGATATACCCGTAATGCGAAGTCCGATGGAAGTGAATGTCAATGTAGGCGGCGCTGTACTGCCGTTTTTACTGAGCGTTTGGTTGATCTTTAAGGCAGATGAAACATCGGAAAAAGTAAGGGCTGTTGTATCTTCCATATTGGTTGCAGGCGCCGTATGGCTGGGGTCCCGCTATTTACCTTATGAACCGGAGACAATGTTTATGGATCCCAAGCTGATTTACGGACTGTCGGCAGGCCTCATCGCCTACATTGCCGGACGGTCGCGCCGAAGCGCCTTTATTGGCGGTGTCTTGGGCATTATTTTAAGTGATATTGTCCATATGGTGACCATTTTGGGGATGGGTATACCTGGCACCACAAATATCGGAGGAGCGGGCGCCTTTGACGTGGTAATCATCGCCGGTGTGGTTGCGGTTATGATTGCGGAACTGGTCGGTGAAACCCGGGAAAAATTGCAGGGAGGTCCGGTTATGGGCAATAATCTCCCTGATGGTCTCTATGAATTCAGCAAGGATTTGAACCCGGACACTAAAAACGTGGCCGGAGAACAGGGGGTGGCTAGTCATGATGAGCCGGAGCAAGCGCAACAGCCGGAATCGGATCGCCCCAATAGCTAAAATCCTCATTTTCGCTGCCGTTGTGGCTGCGGTCTTATGGATCGGGGCAACCGGATTAGCTCATGAGCGGCTGGATGGGGGGTATTTCTCTATCGTCGATGAAAATAATCAGGTCGTTTATTTAACAGGCAGGGCTGTTGACGTAGGTGATCAGGTCCTTACCGAAAACAATCGCCGCTACGAAGTCATCAGCCTGGAAGGCGATACTGCCAGAGCGAAATTCATCGGCGAAGTGAACCTTTCTCAGTATCTCAGCCAAGAAGACCGCTGGGTTTGGAATCGGTTCTTAACATTGCCTCGCGCTTACGCTGCGGCATCGAATCCGAAAGTGGCCATTTATCACACTCATTCCGATGAATCCTATGTACCTTCCGACGGTTCCGAGAGCAAGAAGGGAGCAGGCGGAATTTACGCCGTTGGCTCGGCCTTCGCCGAATCTTTGAAAGCAGAAGGCATTACTCCGATTCTTTCCGAAAACAAGCATGACCCTCATGATAATATGGCTTATGAACGTTCCCGTCGTACGGCTCTCAGTCTGGTCAAGCAGCAACCGGCCGCCATCTTCGATATCCACCGGGATGCGGTGCCGCCGCAAGTCTATCAGGGCAAAGTAGCCGGGCAGGATATCAGCAAAGTGCAGCTGGTGGTTGGCAAATACGGTCCTACCGGCAAACAGATTGAGGACTATGCTATGAAGATTAAGGCAGCTGCCGATAAAAAGCATCCCGGCCTAGTCAAAGGCATCTTTTTCGCCAAAGGTGGCGACTATAATCAGGATTTGCATCCCCGCTCTATGCTGCTGGAAGTAGGGGCTCACACCAATACCAAAGAATCAGCCATCAAAGGCATAAAACTTTTTGCCGACGTGATTCCGCCCCTTGTAGGCAAAGCCGAGGCCGCTCCGGTTTCGCCGCAGCAGGCCGGCGCACAAGCGGGCTTGGGGACTGCCCAGGCGGGAGCGTCAGGCGCCAGCCGGTCTATTGGCTGGATATTGGGACTGATGGTGGCGGGCGTTGCGGCCTTTTTATTCTTGAGCACGGGCAGCCTGAAAGAAGCCCAGTCCAAATGGAAGCAGTTTTTCACTACTGAGTTTGCCAACTTTTTTGGGCCAAAGAGTAATAAAACCGATCAGCCGGACAACGAAAAATCTTCCGATGAACAGCAGAATAAATAACAACAATCATAGCTGTTTGGCTGAGAGAGTGACGGATAGATCGTGGAATCTATCCTTACTTTTTTTAGGCGGAAACAAGCTCTGCAAGGCAGGCTTGTTTCTCGCCGTTTGCAGGAAAATATGCCGAAGAAAGGAATTTATATTCATGAGGTGATACATGTTGTATGAGAAAGGGACTATCGCCGCAGTAAAGCCAAATGGCATTGCCGATAGATTGGGAATTAAGCCGGGAGACCGGCTGGTAACGGTCAACGGCCGTACTGTCAAAGATTTAATTGACTTAAGCTTTGCCTTAGCGGAAGAACGGCTGGAACTGGTGATCGAAAAAGGCCGTGGCATACAAAAAAGATTGCGTCTGCATAAAAAGTATGATGCAGACCTGGGTCTTGAATTTGAAAGCGCCGTATTTGACCAGGTGAAGCGCTGCGCCAACCGCTGCTTGTTTTGTTTTGTCGATCAAATGCCTGCCGGCATGAGAGACAGCTTATATGTGAAAGATGATGATTATCGCTTATCATTTTTATACGGTAATTTCGTCACTTTGACTAACTTGTCTGAGGCAGATCTGCTTCGTATCAAACAATTGCATCTATCCCCTTTATATGTGTCGGTACACTGCACCAAAGGCGATTTGCGGGCTGAAATGATGGGTAATCCCCGGGCTGCGAATATTATGGACCAGATCCGGGAGTTGATTGACAGCGGCATTGAGCTCCATATTCAAGTGGTTTTATGTCCCGACTTCAATGACGGCTCGGTTCTCACGAAGACATTTGAAGATCTGTACAGGTTAAACCGGTCCATTCGTTCTGTGGCCATTGTCCCGGTAGGATTGACCCGGCATCGGCAGTCATGTCCCCCTTTGTCATCTTTTACGCCTGATTCTGCCCGGGAAGTGATCAGGCAGGTCGCTCCCTGGCAGCAAAAATGCCGGCAGCAGCTGGGCCACAGCTTTATCTATTTGGCTGATGAATTTTACAGGATGGCTGATACCCCTTTGCCAGTCAGAGAGGAATATGACGGGTTTCCTCAATTGGAAAATGGCGTAGGCCTGATTCGAACCTTTTTGGATGAATGGTATCAATGCGCTGCAGAAATCTCTCTTCCGGCCTATGATCAGCCTTTTTATTTAGACATTGTCAGCGGTATGTCCTTTGCGCCCATTCTTCAATCAATTTTGAACGGACTGGGTGAGAAAAATCTTCATATCCGTGTCATTCCGGTATTAAACCGGTATTTTGGTTCCCAAATTACGGTTAGCGGCTTATTGACCGGGAATGATATAATTGATGCAGTGCGTGAAATGCCAGGTCCGCGTAACGGTATCATTTTCCCCGGTACGGCCCTGCGCAAAGGAGAGAGCGTTTTTTTGGATAACATGAAGGTTGAACAGATATCTGACGCACTGGGCGTTGTTGCCCGCGGGGCATATGGGGGACAAGACCTTAGACGAGTCCTGGCTGGCTGGCGCTAGTTTTATTTATTGGTATCTTGATTTTAGGCAGGTGTGCATAAGACGATGAGAAAACCCATAGTGGCCATTGTAGGGAGGCCCAATGTCGGCAAATCCACTTTATTTAACAAAATTGCTAAGAAAAGAGTCTCGATCGTAGACGATTTGCCCGGCGTCACCCGGGACCGGTTATATTGGGATGCCGAATGGCTGGGGCATGAATTTACTATGATTGATACCGGCGGTATTGAAGTTGACAGCAATGATTTCATTATGGCTTCGGTACGGCGGCAGGCAGCTCTGGCCATTGAGGAAGCCGATGTGATCCTCTTTGTGGTAGACAGCAAGACCGGTATCACTACGGCTGATGAAGAAGTTGCGGCTCTATTGCGTCATGCCAACAAGCCGGTTATACTGGCCGTAAACAAAGTGGATTCAATTAAGGATTCAGAGGCTGTTTACGAGTTTTACGGCTTAGGATTAGGCGAGCCCTTGGCGGTATCAGCGGCGAATTTATTGAACCTGGGAGATCTGCTGGATGCTGTGGTGGCGGAATTTCCCCCGGAACAGGAAGCAGAAGAACAAGATGACCGGATTAAAATTGCCGTCATTGGCAGGCCGAATGTGGGGAAATCCTCGCTGGTGAATGGACTTTTAGGGCAGGAGCGGGTCATTGTCAGCGATATTCCCGGAACGACCCGGGACGCGATTGATACCGTTCTGGAAAAAGACGGAGTTTCCTATGTGTTGATCGATACTGCCGGTATGAGGAAAAAAGCCAAAATTGAAGACGAAAGCATAGAACGCTATAGTGTGGTTCGCTCCCTCAGCGCGGTGGAAAGAGCTGATGTGGTATTGATGGTGCTTGATGCTGTGGACCGGGTTACAGAACAGGATAAGAAAATTGCCGGATACGCTCATGAGGCAGGAAAATCTTTGATTATAGTGGTGAATAAATGGGATTTGGTGGAAAAGGACAGCAAGACCACCCTGGAGTATACCCAGGAAATTAGAAATGAATTGGCTTTTATGCAATATGCCCCAGTATTATTTATATCAGCTCTAACCAAGCAGCGGGTACACCGGGTGCTGGAACTGGTCAATTATGTGGCGGAGCAACGCTCCATGCGTATTGCCACCAATGTTTTAAACCAGGTGATAAGCGATGCGGTTTCTATTAATCCAACCCCTTCCGATAAGGGAAAGCGCCTGAAAATTTATTATGCCACTCAATCCGGCGTCAATCCGCCTACGATTGTTTTCTTTGTCAATGATCCGGAGGTGATGCATTTTTCCTATTTACGGTTTTTAGAAAATAAGTTGCGGGAATCCTTTGGCTTTGAAGGCAGTCCTTTACGCCTTGTGGTACGCGGCAAAAAGGATAAAGAAGAATAAGCAGCAATAGAAAAAGAGAAGCACTTATAGCAGAATTTTTTTGCAGGATGCAGGGAGAGTGTTAGAAGATGATGACAATGATCCTGGTTATTCTCTTGGGGTATCTGATCGGCTCCATACCCAACGGGCTTATTATCGGTCGCGTCCTGTGCGGTGTTGATATACGCCAGTTCGGCAGCAAGAATATTGGCGCAACCAACGCTTTTCGCGTGCTGGGTCCCTGGCCGGCTTTCTGGGTCTTGTTGACCGATGCGGCCAAAGGGATTGCCGGCGTATATATCGGGCAGATTTTACTGGGAACTTCTTTGGCGATGCTGGTCGGCGGCATTGCCGCCATGGCAGGGCATAACTGGTCGCTCTTTCTGGGGTTCAAGGGAGGCCGGGGCGTTGCTACCGGCCTGGGCGTGATTGCGGTGTTGATGCCGAAAATTACCTTCACTGTTTTTGTGATCTGGGCGGTCATCGTTTATTTTACTCGCTATGTATCTTTAGGTTCAATTGTTGGCGCTGCTTTATTGCCGGTATTTGTCTGGGTTACCGGAGAGAAAGTGGAGTATTTTTATTTTGCCGTATTAGCCAGTTTGTTTGTCATTATAAGACACAGACCCAATATCGAGCGGTTATTGCGGGGCGAAGAACTCAAGATTAAGGCGGGAAATCTGGCCGCTAAAAAGGATCAGGAGAGGGAGAACTAATTCACATGAAAATTGCCGTAATAGGCGCCGGAAGCTGGGGGACGGCGATCTCCGCCATGCTGGCGGAAAAGCATCCTGCAAGTGACATCAGGCTGTGGGCCCGCAGTCCGGAGACAGTGGCTGAAATTCACCAAGTCAAAGAAAACCGTCGCTATTTACCGGGAGTTTTGTTGCCCCAGTCCCTTCAATGTACCTCTGATCTGAAAGAGTCACTAGCCGGTGCCGCTGTTGTTGTTATGGTCACACCTTCCCACGCTGTGCGCGAAATAGCCAGAAAGGTTGCCCCGATTATTTCACCCGATGCTGTAATCGTGAGCGCCACCAAGGGGCTGGAGGAAGTTTCGTTAAAACGGATGTCGCAAATTATTGCGGAAGAAATTCCTGGTTTGGCCAGCCGTATTGCCGTTATGTCCGGCCCCAACCACGCGGAGGAAGTGGGACGAAAGTATCCGTCCACCACCGTGATTGCCGCCAAAAAGAAGGCGATTGCCGAACAACTGCAGGATCTATTTATGCTGCCATATTTCCGCGTGTATACAAATCCGGACGTGATGGGCGTAGAATTAGGCGGCGCTCTTAAAAATATCATTGCTCTGGGGGCTGGCATTGCAGATGGTATGGGCTTTGGCGATAATAGCAAAGCTGCCCTGATGACCCGCGGTTTGGCGGAAATTGTCCGGCTGGGAATTGCTTTGGGCGCGCGCCCGCTGACTTTCGCCGGGTTATCGGGAGTAGGGGACTTGATGGTTACCTGTACCAGCAAACATAGCCGGAATTATCGCGCCGGGCTGCTTTTGGCTCAGGGCAAGACCATCAGTGAAGTTTGCGGTGCTACCAATATGGTTGTGGAGGGAATTCGCACCGCCAAGGCAGCGTATAGTTTAGCGCAGCAGAATCAAATCGTCATGCCAATTACTGAACAGATGTATCATGTACTGTATAATCATAAGCCGGCAAAAGAGGCGGTTTTGGAACTTATGACCCGCGGGAAAACCCATGAGGTGGAAGAGGTAGCGGTTGAACCAATAGATTGGGAAAACTAATTGTCGGTTTAGTTTCTTTTTTAGTACGGAGAATACTCCGTACTTTTTTCTTTTATATCCGATTTGATTTAGCATATTAGCATAAACTATGCGGCATGTCATATATTTATAATGATTAATTGGTATATCCGTGCAGCTAGTACGGCGCAATATTGCAAATGTGACGGGGAAAGGAGTGGATCAGAAAGAGGCATTATCCCGTAAGTGTGAATGGGTTAGTATGGGAGGGGAGAGAATGGAAAAATTTGATTTGTTCCGTGATATTGCCGAACGTACTGGCGGCGATGTCTACATCGGTGTCGTAGGTCCGGTACGGACAGGGAAATCTACATTTATTAAGCGATTTATGGAGACCATGGTCCTGCCTAATATAACCGATCCATATGATAAAGAACGGGCTAAAGATGAACTGCCTCAAAGCGCTGCCGGCAGAACCATTATGACAACAGAGCCTAAATTCATCCCCAATGAAGCTGTTGAAATCAGTGTGAAGGACAATGTTTCGGTTTGGGTTAGAGTGGTGGACTGCGTTGGCTATGCCGTGGAAGGCGCATTGGGTTACGAAGAAGAGGAAGGTCCGCGCATGGTGCTGACCCCTTGGTTTGATCAGGAAATCCCTTTTCAGGAGGCGGCGGAAGTCGGCACGCGCAAGGTGATTGCCGAGCACTCCACCATTGGTTTAGTGGTCACCACCGACGGAACTGTAACCGATTTGCCGCGGGAAAACTACGTTTCTGCCGAGGAGCGGGTTATTGCAGAATTGAAGGAATTGCAAAAACCCTTTTTGATCATTTTAAATACAGGATACCCCTCAGCGAAAGAAACTCGTGAATTGGTTGCTAAGCTGGAAGATAAATATGACGTTCCGGTCATTCCTCTGGATTGCGCCCAAATCGGCCATGATGACGTTTACGCCATTTTACAGGAAGTCTTATATGAGTTTCCGGTAAAAGAAGTCAATATTACATTGCCCCGGTGGGTGGAAGAACTGGAAACAGATCACTGGCTGCATCAAAAATTCACTACAGCAGTGGAAGATGTGATTCAATACATTAAACGGTTAAGGGATATTGACCGGGCCATTGATGATTTATCAGCCTGTGATGTAGTAGCCGATGTCATATTGCACGATATGGATTTAGGCAGCGGGATTGCCATTATCGAAATGACGGCGCATAACCATCTTTTCTATCAAATATTAGAAGAAATTACCGGCTTTACGATCAGCGGCGAACATCAGCTTCTTTCACTGATGAAAGATATGGCAGTGGCTAAGAGAGAATACGATAATCTGGCCAGTGCGTTGCAAGAGGCAAGGCAGAACGGATATGGCATTGTTCAGCCGCAAATCGATGAAATGGTCTTGGAAGAACCGGAAATTCTGCGCACAGGAAACCGTTTCGGCGTGAAACTAAAAGCTTCGGCGCCTTCAATGCATATTATCAGAACCGATATTCAGGCGGAGATTTCACCGATTATCGGCACGGAAAAACAAAGTGAAGAATTAATTCAATATTTGATGCAGGAATTTGAAGGAGAACCGGAAAAAATTTGGCGCACCAATCTATTCGGCAAATCTTTAAATGCTTTAGTCCGGGAGGGAATCCAAAATAAGATTTCGGGCATGCCGGAAACCTCACAGCGGAAAATGCAGGCAACACTGCAAAAGATTGTGAATGAAGGCAGCGGCGGCCTGATATGTATAATCTTTTAGCCCGAAACGGTCAGTCGGTTTAGACTGACTGATTTTTTTTATATCTGCGCTTTTTTACTTTGATGTTTTTTATGTTGGCTCTTGTCTATTTGCATGGGGCAATGTATAATGTCTACTATATGAAGATATCTATCCGTCTAAGAAAACCACTTAATTGAGGGGGGCACTGGGTGTGACTGGGCAAAAATCAGTTTTTTACTTAGTGAGAGAAGAAATTTTGCCAGAAGCGATTAAAAAGACCATTAAAGTGAAAGAAATTTTGAAACGAGGCGAAGTGAAAACCATCAACGAGGCAGTGGAAAAGATGGAATTAAGCCGTAGTGCGTATTATAAATACAAGGACTACGTGTTCCCGTTTTATGAAGCCAGCCGGGAAAAGATCGTCACACTGGCGTTGCTTCTAGAGCATAAGCCCGGCGTATTATCGCGGGTATTAAATACCATCGCCAATGAACGAGCCAGTATTATGACCATCAACCAGGGAATTCCTCTGCAGGGAGTTGCCAATGCAACCATTTCCCTTGAAACTGCTGAATTGGTCATTGACTTGGAAGCACTGTTGGACAAATTGCGGATGATCGACGGCGTAAAACGGCTGGAAGTCCTGGGACAGGCATAAGGAGTATTGATTTATGAAAGAAACTGTTCAGATTGGATTATTAGGCTACGGAACAGTCGGAACCGGTATCATCAAAATACTTCAGACCAATGCGCATAATATTGCACAGAAAGTCGGCTGCCCGCTGGCGATAAAAAAAGTCCTGGTTAGAAATCCGGGGAAGACGAGGAATACTTCCTTTAATGTTCCTTTAACCACCTCAATTGATGAGATTCTTAACGATCCGGATATTGACATTGTGGTGGAAGTCATGGGCGGGGAAAGCCCTGCGAAAGACTATATTTTAAGGGCGCTTGAAGCCGGTAAACATGTTGTGACTGCCAACAAGGATATTATCGCCAAATATGGAAAACAATTATTTGAGGCGGCGGAAGAAAAGCAAGTAGACCTGTTATTTGAAGCCAGTGTTGGCGGCGGCATCCCGATTATCCGCCCTTTGAAACAATGCCTGGCAGCTAACCGGATTCGGGAAGTCATGGGCATTGTAAACGGTACAACCAATTACATGTTGACCAAAATGACGCAAGAAAGATTGGACTTTGAAACGGTATTAGCCGAAGCTCAGGCCAAAGGCTATGCCGAAGCGGATCCCACAGCCGATATCGGCGGCTGGGATGCAGCCCGGAAAATCGCTATCTTGGCTTCGATTGCCTTTAATAGCAGAATTACGCTGGATGATGTCCAGGTAGAAGGTATTGAAAATATATCGCCGGATGATATTGAGTATGCGCGGGAATTAGGCTATGCAGTGAAGCTGCTGGCTATTGCCAAGGAGAGTGAAAGCGGGATAGACGTACGGGTGCATCCGACACTGCTGCCGCACCATCACCCTTTAGCTTCGGTTAACGATGTGTTCAATGCCATCTATGTGCGGGGCGATGCAGTGGGAGAGACCATGTTTTATGGAAGAGGCGCCGGCGAAATGCCCACGGCCAGCGCCGCGGTCGCCGATATCATTGATGCAGCCAGGGATATACGGCATCATGTCAGCAGCCGGATATTGTGTACCTGCTTTAATCAGAAAAACCTTTCTTCAGCCCAACATACCGAATCGCCTTTTTATATCCGCTTACTGGTCGAGGACAGACCCGGTGCTTTGGCGGTTATTGCCGGCGCTTTCGGGGCACAGCAGGTCAGCCTTCACTCGGTTATTCAGAAGCGGAGAATCAATAATTTTGCCGAACTAGTGTTGATCACACATAAAGTACCTTATGCCAGTATTAAATTAGCGATTAACACAATGGAAGACATGTCGGTTGTGCGAAAAGTGCACAATGTGATTCACGTGGAGGCCGGTGAATTTGAATAATTCCGTGATGATCCAGATTCCTGGAACTACGGCCAACTGTGGGCCGGGATTTGATGCCATAGGAATTGCCTGTACGGTTTATAATGATTTTGAGTTGACTTTCCATGATAGCAGCCGTCTGGTCATTGAGGTTGACGGAGAAGGCAAAGAGACCATTCCGACTGATGAGAAAAATATTGCCTATCAGGCGGTTCTTGATCTCTTGCGTAAAATTAATCATCAAATCCCCGGTATGACCATCAAGATGTTCAATCGCATTCCATTATCCCGGGGTCTGGGCAGCAGCGCCGCCGCCATTGTTGCCGGCTTGGTCGCCGCTAATGAGCTGACAGGACAATCCCTTTCCAAACAGCAGCTTCTGGATATTGCAACATCCATAGAAGGGCATCCGGACAATGTGGCCCCAGCAATTTACGGCGGAGTTACGATCAATGTGTGCCGTGACGGGGCCACGGAATGTCTGAGGATTATTCCGCCCAAACCATTGCTGATGGTGGTGGCCGTGCCGGATTTTATCCTGTCTACCAAGGCGGCCCGCCAGGTCCTGCCTAAGCAGGTTCCACTGCAGGATGCAGTGTTCAATGTCAGCAGATCAGCTTTACTTACAGGTGCCTTCTGCACCGGAGAATATCGCCATCTTTCCGCAGCAATGGATGACCGGCTGCATCAACCCTACCGTCAACAGCTAGTGCCAGGCATGCCGGAAGTTCTGCGAGCGGCCTTTGACGCCGGCGCCTTCGGCTCTGCTTTAAGCGGCGCTGGTCCCTGTCTGATCGCTTTTTGCGATCAAAATGCCGACCATATCGGCCAGTGCATGGTTGACGCTTTTCAAGCCAACGGCATAACCGCTTCCTGCATGGTCCTTTCCATTGATACAGATGGGGCCAAGAGAATTTAAAAGGGCAAGCATTAAAAAAGCGGCTTGACACGACTAGTAGATAAAGGTATAATAGTCTTTGTCAGTCGGGGCGTAGCTCAGTTTGGTAGAGCGCTACCTTGGGGTGGTAGAGGCCGCATGTTCAAGTCATGTCGCTCCGACCAGTTAAAGAAACAGTGAGTCCGCAGGTATAAACCTGCGGATTTTTTACTTTTGCGCGACCGTTTAATTTATAAGGTTGTCCATTTGGTCACGGCAACGGATTAAGGGTTACACTGTTTGGATGTAAGGAGTGAATTCAACTGTTCAAAGCGAATTTTTGAATATGACGGGATAACGAAGAAGTGCCGGATGAAAATCTACTATTATAAAGTAGATGAACTGGAGTTGTTGATAACCCTGCTTTCTTTCGGGCCGGTAGTCCGAGTGATCGGCCCGAATAGTTTAAGAACCAATTTGTTGCGCGGGTGAAAACAGGAGCAGCTAATGGAAAACCCTCGGCGAGAGTAAGAGGTTCCTAGCACTGCGACACGGAATGTCTGCCGATAAATGAAAATTGG
>NZ_AFGF01000040.1 GCF_000219125.1 Acetonema longum DSM 6540 | reverse complement strand
TTCGCCGATGCAGCCCGGCGGCAGAGAGGCGTCGAAGGAAAGCAGGTCCCGGCCTCCCCATACTTTTTCAAAATACAGGCTTACAAACTTTAACGGGTACATTGAATCTTCTCATCTCCCTTTAGTGTAAAAGAGGGTTAAAAATCCGCTCCATTCTCTGCAAGGCTTCACGTACGTTCGCTCTCTGAGTCCCCAGGTTGACCCGGATGTATCCTTCGCCGCCCTCGACAAAATGGGTGCCGCTTTCCACCAGCACCCCGGCCTGCGAGGCCAAAGCAGCGGCGGCCTGTTCCGAGTTGAGCCCCGTTCCTGTTATGTCCACCCATGCCAAAAAAGAGGCTTCCATAGGCATCACGCGCAATTGGGGAATCCGCTTTTCGATATAGCACCGGAAGAACTCATAATTCTCCCGGATATAGGCGCTGACCGCCGCAAGCCATGGTCTGGATTGCTCATAGGCGGCGATGACGCCAATGATGCCGAAAACATTGGGGGACGTGACCGAGTTTTGCTCCAGCTTTCTTTTAAACTGCGCCCGTATCGTCCCGTTGGGAATAATGGAATACGAAGTCTTTAGCCCGCCCAGGTTGAATCCTTTATTGGGGGAAGTCACCAGGATCAGATTCTCCCGCCCCTCGTCCAGCGCCAAAGCGGAGTGGAACGGGCCGCAGTGAATGTGCTCCCGGTGTACCTCATCGGCCACTAATATTGTATTGTTTTCCCGGCACAGCCTTGCTACTTCCCGCATTTCTTCCAGGCTCCAGATTCGCCCCGACGGATTGTGGGGAGAGCAGAATAAATACAATTTGGGCTTGTGCTGCGCCAGCTGCGACTCCAGGTTCGCAAAGTCGATATAGTACCTTCCGCCGACGAGGTTCAGCCGGTTGTAAATCCGCCGTACCTCCTGCTTCTCGGCCGCGCTGTCAAAGGGATCGTAAACAGGCGTGTTCATCAGAACGCATTCGCCGCACTGGCAAAAAGCCTGCACCAGATAATGGATGGTGGATACCGTCCCGTAAGACAAGGTAATCCAGTCTTTTTCCACCGCCACCCCGTGCATGTCCCGGTGCCAGCGCATCACCGCCTGATAAAACTCGTCATAGCAATAAGTATAACCCAAAACGCCCCGGGAAACCGCTTCCTGAAAAGCCGTTTCCAGCTCCGGCGGCATTTTAAAGTCCATATCGGCAATCCACATGGGGATAAAATCTTCCGGCACCCGGCCAAAGTTCTTTTCGATGATGGTTTTATCCCATTTCCGCGCTTTTTCCCTGATTCGATCCGGCATTACGTCAAACCTGTCCATGCCCGTCCTCCTATACCGTGATTAGCTCCCTGGCGCTATGGGTCAGGGAACGGCACCCGTCGCCGATGATCAGAATATCATCCTCGATCCGTACGCCGCCTGCATCCGGGATATAGATCCCCGGCTCGATGGTGATCACCATGCCTTCCCGCAAAAGCTCGCCGCTTTCCAGCGCGACCGCCGGATACTCGTGGACCTGAAGGCCAAGGCCATGGCCCAGATTATGGCCGAAATACTGCCCATAGCCGCTTTCGCCAATGAGCTTGCGCGCCGCGTAATCTAATTCCCCCAGGGCAACGCCGGGTTTGGCCATCCGCATCGCCGCATCGCCCGCAGCCCTTACCACCTCATAAACCCCGGCAAGTTCCGCCGGACATTTTCCCAGGGCAAAGGTCCTGGTAATATCGGAGCAGTAATAATTATATTTTGCGCCAAAATCCAGCGTGACGAGCTCCCCTCTGCAGATGGGCTTATCGCTGGCTTTCCCGTGCGGCAGCGCGCCGCGGACGCCTGAGGCCACAATGCTGTCGAAGGATTCCTTTTGGCCCCCCTGTGCTCGCATAAACCGCAGCAGCTCGTTTTCCACGGCTTTTTCGCTCATGCCCTCCCGGACGTACCCGAGAATATGTCGAAAAGCCGCGTCGGCAATGGCGCAGGCTTGCTGGATGGCCTCTATTTCCTCAGGTTCTTTTACCGCCCTGATCTTGCCCAGATCGAGCGAAAATAAATCGCAATTCACGCCCTCTTGAAGAGACCGGACAGCGTCATAGGAAAGCTCCTTTCCCTCGAACCCGATCGTCGCCAGTCCTTCGGCGGCGATGATCGAATTCAACCGATGCTCAACGCTATGGTCAACGGAGAGCAACACCGCCTGGAACAGATCGGTTTTAGCTTTTGCCTCCACGAAATAGCGGGAGTCTACCATAAGATATTGGCTCTCGCGGGTTATGACGATATAGCCGGAGCTGCTGAACAGCCCGCCAAGATAATACTTGTTTTGCGGGCTGCTGATGAAGGCGCCATCCAGCCCCTTGCCGGCGATAAGATCCCTGATTGCCTCGATTCTCCTGCGAAAATTCATGTTTGCCTCCGCATACGAGTAGAGAACTGACAAAGTCAGTTCTCTACGTTGTCACTTCTGGTTACTCATTCACAACAAGACGGCCTTCTTTGATCAGCCTATTCCGGTAGAAAACATTCACCACCGCGATGAAGGTGGAGCCGATAATAAGCCCCAGGATATACGGGACAATCCCCTTTACCAATGGCCAGGCCCAAATCGCCGATTCGGGGAACCACTGCACGGCCCCCATGGCCACCGCCGACATCGCCCCCAAAATGGCGCCGCTCACATAGAGCGGGATGCAAAAAGCGGGTCTTTCCAGCGCAAAAGGGATCGAGCCTTCCGAAATTCCCATAAAGCCTAAAAAGATGGCGGTTTGGCCCAGCTGATAAAATTGCTTGTCATATACGCGGCGTCCTACTAATTTTTTATCGATCAATGTGCTCAGACCCAAGCCGAAGGAAGGGATCACGATCGCCAGGCATCTTGCCGTAATGGGCAGAATCCGTTCGGTGGTAAAGCCAAGAGCCACGAAACCGGCGGCTTTATTCACCGGGCCGCCCAGGTCAAAAGCGGTTGCCGCCGACAGCACCAGGGCATAGGCGAACTGTCCCGCGCTTCCCGCCGCTTGCAGCACATCTTTGATCAAATTGTTTACCCAGCCGCCGAACGGCGTAATCAGGAAAACCATGAGGACCAGGCAGGCCAGCGCCGCAATCAGCGGAATCAAAAAGGTCGTTTTAAAAGCCAGCCATTTATGCGGCATATTGATCTTCTCATTCAGCCACTTGACGAAATAACCGATCATAAAGGCGATGAGGATCGCTCCCAGGAAGCCGGATGCTACCGGCGCCTGGGCAGCCCACTTTCCGTCCGTCAGGCTCAGAACTGCTACCGGTTTTATCGCGATATAGCCGCCGATGAAGCCGGCCGCCAGCGCGGTCCTGCCACCGATGGAATTGGCGGTAAAGGCTGTAAAGATGGGAATCGCAAACCCAAATAGCGTAAAGCCGAAGCTCTCCATGATGCTGGCAATCTGCAGCATGGTAAAGCTGCCGCCGGTATATTTGCCGGAATTAATGGCATCCAATATGGACATCGAAGGATCGACATTTAAGATTCCGTAGGGAACCACCTGGGAAATGGCGCCAATTAAGCCGCCCATGATCAGCATCGGGATCATATAGGAAATCCCGGTCATGATATGCTTGCTGAATTCGGCCCAGCCAGAGGTTTTGGCGGATGTTTCAACCGCAGCATTATTATTGGTTGTACCTGCTGACGATGTGCCGATGATCTTTTTCTGAAATGCCATAGTATCCTCCCCCTGTATTTTTATAGCTTCTTTTGCTAAAATCCTTTATTTCTGTCCAGCTTTTCCCGAAGATGCAGGTGCTTTTTATTGCTCCAGGTCCGCTTCAATTTCCTTGAGGATATCCTGCGGATTTTTAATAATGTCTTGAAGGCCCACTTCGTAGACGGCAAGGCCCTCAAACCTTTCGAGTCCCTGCGGTGTGACGCCGACAGCGTGAATGATGATATCTGCTTCACGAATGTCCGCAGCCGTCAATTCATTCTTGATTCCGTCGGCCCCCTGGGTCTCAACCTTCACCTCGTATCCCATTGCCACAGCCGTTTTTCGGATGGCCTCCGCCGCCATGAACGTGTGCGCCAGTCCCATCGGGCATGCGCATAACGCGATTAATTTCTTTGCCATTCGTATCCCCTTTCTTTTCTTTAGCTGAGTAGAGCCTGCTCCACCATCCGGAAAATTTCTTCCTCATTGCGGGCGGCCAGCAACGCTTGCTTGAACTCCTCGTCGACAAGCTTTCTTGCCAGGCTGGCCAGCAGATTGAGATGGCTGTCTCCCCCCTGTTCATTCAAACTTAAAAGACTGATAATCATTTGGACATCCTCGCCGTCTTTATCATCCCCCCAGGCAAGTTTTTTCTGCGGTTTCAGCACCAGTACCGCCGGTCTGGCAATATAGTCGGATTTAGTGTGCGGGATCGCGATGCCGCAGCCCAAATCCGTTGAGAATTCCTTTTCCCGCTGCAGCAAGCCCTCATAGACGCCCTGCTCCTCCTTGCCAATCCCGAGCTTGAGGGCGAGTTTGGCAATATATCGTAAATAAGCTTCTTTATCCGGTAAATCCACATCTATTTTTACATGTTGTTTTGTAAACACTTCGCTCATTAATAACGGCTCCTCTACTTTACGTCTAATAGCTCCAGCAGCTTTTCAAAACCGAACGTTTTGATCACCCGCCTGACATTGCCTTCATCCCTGATAAAACTGTACAGGTGCTTGAACAGCGGGAAGTTATGGCTCTCTTTGCGGTTGAAACATACCATGAAAATCAGCTGGACCTCTTCTTTACGCCAAAGGATGGGTTTTTCCAGCACCCCTACCCCGATGACCGATGGGCAGGCCCCTTCGGAAATCGTATGGGGAATGGCAACCAGGTTGCCAATATCGGTGGACGACATGGTCTCCCGCTCCAGCACCATAGTGATGATTTCCTCGTTGATCAAACCTTTTGCCTGCATCGCCCGGCCGAGGTTCCGTATGGCTTCTTCCGGCGTTTCCGCCGCAATCCGGACGAAGGCCTCGCGGTGAAAGACTGTTCTGAATATTTTTTTCCTTTCTTCCTGCTCCTGAAAAACCTGGTGAAATTCGTTCACAATTTCGTCAGAGAATACATTTTCGATGTACAGCACCGGCACCTTTACATCTTTTTGGTCCAGCTTTATCGTGGAAACAATGAGATCAATATCGGCTTTCAGCGCGATATCCAGATATCTTGCCGGATAGGTTCCGACGATATGAATGTCGCTGATCCTTTGCTTCAGCTTTTCCGCCAGAAGCTGGGATGTACCGATGCCATAGTGGCAGATGATGCAGACTTTCTTGCCGCTTGCACTCTTTTTTCGTTCGACGGCGGCGCCAAAGTGCATGGTGATAAAGCCCAGCTCATCCTCGTCCAAAACAACGGCAAACTCTTCCTGCAGTTTTTTCGCCACAAGGGCGGCAAGGCTGGTTTCCATGGGAAACTGGGCCTTGATTTGTTTCAGCAGCGGGTTCTTCGCATTGATGCCGGCTTTGAACCGGTTGATGGAAATCCTCAGATGCATTGTCAGGGCATTGATGAAATTGACATCGCCGCGAAAGTCGAGACCCGTGGCCAGGCTCACTTCCGTAAGGGCTTCCTCGACGAACCGGTTGATCGTATCCTGCGTATCCGCCGTCAGTTTCATCCGGGTATTATAGTCATAAAGGACGATGCCGCTGCTGGAGGACACATACAGCGCCTCGTTTTCATCCATCGGCACGGCGAGCTTTCTGCCGATCCGGGTCAGGATGTCCTGAATAAGATAATAGTTATGGAGTCGGTAGTCCTCTTGAAACTTGCTTTTTTCAAGACCGCCGTTTTTTCGCACCCTGGCCACGGAGATAAGAATTCTGGCCAGCAGCTCATTGAAGTCTTTATCGGCAAGAATGATGCTGCGCGCAATCAACGCTTCCGTAATGATTTCTTCGATTGTTTTGATCTCTTGTTCAGAAATGGTGTCCAGTTTTACTTCCAGGCGGTCTCCGTCGCTTTTGACGGCGTAATGCAGCATCAGCGCCCGCAATTGCAGTTCTTCGCCGACGATTTTGCTCCCGTAAAACGGCTTCGCTGCCAGCCGCAAATCATATTCCCGCAGAATGCGTTTCACACTGGCCATGCACTTATTGACGCTCGCTATGCTCAGGTTCAGCATGTCGCTGAGCTCTTCGGCGCTGGTATAGCTTCGATCCAAAAGGGCGCAGATAATTTTGCTGATTCTCCCCTCGGATGAATCATCCAGGGGACCTTCAAAGTACTTTGCAGCCTCTTCGCCAATCCGCCGAAGCTCCTTCGCCGGCCCCTGCAGTTTATACCCGACCCCTTTGACGGAAGCGATCTCCACGCCGTACTCATAAAGAAAGTAATTCAGATCCTGGACATATCGCTTGATGGTCCGAACGGAAACTTCCAGGCGCAGGCTTAGCTCATCCGCCGTAACATAGGTGTCTTTATCGGTAAGATACTGAATAATCATCGCATGTTTCCTGCTGATCATGCCTTCACCATCCTACAAGCCCATTGTAGCCCCTCTCCCCGAAGATGTATCTATCGGGAATGTCTTGATAAGTGCCATATCCTTGCTCAAAGGTTCCCCAACTCCCATAACGCCTCGGCATAAATGCCGATGGCTTTGATAAAAGCCGCCTCGCTGCCGTATTCACCGGCCATGTGCGCGTTGCCCGCGGAACCGTCGGGGAATTCTCCGCCGAATACCACCGCATTCCCCATTTCCGCCGCGTAGGTGCCCGCACTGGTGACCCGTATCGGATGCCGGGTGTCACCGGTATGCTTCACATAAACGTTATAGAGTTTTTTGACCCATGACGAATCCGCCTCGACATAATGAGGCCTTTTATTGTTGCCGGCGGTTATGCTGTAGCCGGCAAGCCCGTGATGGTTGAAATACCGCCGCATTTTTTCCAGGATTTCTGCCATGCCGGTATTTTCCGGGTAGCGAATGCTGAGCGTCAGATTCAGCCTGCCGCCTTCCAGCCGAAGGATCGTCGGAACCAGCGTAAGGCTCCCACACCGCCCCTGTTGGTCGAGGCCAAACAGCATGCCGTCCCGATTATCCCCGCCGAATAGCGGGACCAGATCCTTCAGCCGGCCCGCCTCACCCACTGACGCCAGGAGCCTGAACACCTTTTCGACGGGGTTGTTCGCCTGTTCCGGCTTGGAGGAATGCCCGCCCTGGCCGATGAGCCGAAAACCTCTAACGGTGTTTTCATCACGAATATACTCCAGATTCAGATTTTCCGCTTTTACAAACTGTTCCAGCATCGCTGGATCAGCCGAACAGTTCATAACAGTGACAGAGCCGGGGATTGTATTATGCACTTCCCCGCCCCGTATCAGCAGCCCGCTGTCCGCCACGCCGCCGCTGATCTCCAGCGTTAGGCCGCCTTTCTCGCCGTTGATGACGGGAAATTTGGCATCGGGGGTAAACCCGTACGCCGGCTTGGGTTCTCTTTGAAAATAATGCCGGATGCAGCGAAATCCGCTTTCCTCGTCTCCCCCGGCGACAATCCTGATTCTCCGCTTCAAAGGGAGACCCTGATCCCGTATGATTTTTAGCGCGAGGAAGGCGGCAAGCAGCGGCCCCTTATCATCGATTACCCCCCGGCCAATCAGCCTGTCGCCCTGTTTTGCCAGCCTGAAGGGATCGCCGCTCCACCCTCCCCCCGCCGGAACCACGTCGCAGTGGCCGAAGGCGCAGACATATTCCCCGCCGCTGCCGTATTCGACATGGGCTGCGTAGCCATCCACCGCTTTTGTCGCAAACCCGGCTTCCCGGCCCTGGCTGATAAACCATTCCATCGCCTGAGCCACCTCTCTGCCAAAAGGCATCCCCGCCGGGGCAGCCGCATCGCTATATACAGAAGGAATCCTGATCCATTGGTCCAATAAGGCCACAAATTCCTGCCGGTACTTTTCCGCCTCCGCTGCGAAATTCAGCATACTCTCTCCTCCTGCCATCCTCTAAAATATTTGCAAAAAATCGCTTCGTTATGAACAAATATATTCATAGTCAATATCTATGCAAATATCTATATTATATATTTTACTGCTGATATTAGCACGTGTAGAATTAAGATTACGGCAAGATTTATCGAAAGGTGGGGGTAAGATGACGACAGTGCTGAAAACGGTATCGGTTATGTGCCAGTTAGCCCTTATTTTACTGGTATCACTGGCGGGTGATGGCATAGCCCGGATCTTACACTTGCCGCTTCCGGGCAGCGTAGTGGGTATGATCCTTCTGTTTGCTTTGCTGCATTTCGGGATTGTAAAAGTATCTCAAATTCGTGAGGTCGCTCAGTTTTTACTTAAGCATATGGCGTTTTTGTTTGTACCGCTTGCCGTGGGTTTTATCAATTACTGGCCGCTTTTTTACCATGACGGGCTGGTATTGTTCAGTTCGCTGATCCTTAGCTTTTTGGCAGCATTTCTGGTATTCCGGGTGACGGCGTTTTTAAAGGAAAGGGGGGAGTGAAATGCAGGATCAGGATATCGTTACCCTTATGATGATTTCGCTCACTCTCGGAGCGTATCTGTTTAGCCGCCGCCTCTGCCTGCGTTATCAGAGCCCCTGGCTGAATGTGGTGGCAGTCAGTTCGGCTCTGGTCATTGCCATACTGTTGATCTTTCACATACCCTATGAAATGTATCAGCCGGGAAAAGACCTGATCAGCATCCTGCTGGGACCGGCCACAGTCTGCCTGGCTGTGCCCCTGTATAACCATCGTGCGGTAGTGAAAAAACATCTCGTTTTAATCATTGGCGGTGTATGTCTGGCGTCAGCACTCACTTCCCTGATCGCGATGGGTATCGTGCAATGGCTGGGATTGCCCAGGGATGTGGTCATTTCGATCGGCCCTAAGTCGGCTACGGCGCCGATTGCCGTCGAAGTGGCGAGAATGAACGGCGGGGACCCCGGGTTAGCTGTCGCATTCGTGGTTGCAACCGGTACGCTGGGGGCAGTCCTGGGACCGGCGCTGCTGACCTTCTTAAAAATTACCAATCCTGTCATTCGGGGCTTGGCGATGGGAACTGTTTCGCATGGACAGGGAACGGCCGTCGCTCTGCTGGAAGGTGAACAGCAAGGCATGATGGCCGGGATTGGAATGGCCCTGTCTGCGCTCGTTACGTCAGGTTTCATTCCGATTATAGTACCAATCCTGCTGAGCTGCTGAATCTGAGTCATCTGTTAGCGTAAATACATGAACCGTCCCCGGGATTCCTTAAGAATGTAATCTACAAAGACTCAAGGGGACGAAGACTCAAGGGGACGGTTCTCTTGACGAGTAGCCAGCAAAATCATATCCTTAAAAATAGAGGTGCTAACCATACCCCTAAAAGACCGACAACCAAAAGAAAAACGGGAAGAGATTCATCGGCAAATAAAAATATAACAGGGATATCGACGAACCAGATTGCCAGATGACGGGGATTTGTCAAAGTGTGATTGCGCGAGCATAACAAGAGAACCGTCCCCGTGATTCCAAGAGGAATGTCCCGTATCAATGGGATCATTCCTCTTTTTTACTCCCTGGCGGTACATGTCTAGAGAATTTGTTGTACTCGGCCAATAATCCCGGAAGTCAGGCGAACTTTGATCCCCCGGTGATGAATGGGACTGGATGTAAGAAGATCCTTTACAATCCCTTCTGTGAGCTGGCCGGTGCGCTGGTGCTGCTTCTGTACAACCTTCACTGCCGTCCCAGGAGTGATATTCTTGCGGTATGTATGGGGCATACGATCACCTCGTCACTTTATTAATAACACTATACCTGATTGCAAAGTCATTTAGCAAGTTATCTAAAAACGCCCGGGTATCTCATGCATGCGATTAGAGCGCACGATTCCTAGACACACTGATGTTATTGATCCTGATTTTGTCTTTAGCGAATCACTAGTTATGATATTTTTATTGGAACTTAACATTTTATCAATTATTTAATTGTATTTTTTCAATAATATCAATATAAACATTGATATTATTAATATTATGTGTTACATTTGTCTCATCAAAAGAAATCGAGGTGAGCCACCGTGCGTCATAAACTTCTTCATTGCTGCCCTGTCTGCCAACAGGAAATGGCCATTACAAAACTAGAATGTTCCCACTGCAATACAAAAATTGAAGGCGAGTTCGAACCATGTAAGTTTTGCCGCCTTCCCAGTGACCAGATGGAATTTCTCGAAGTGTTCCTGCAGTGTCGGGGCAACCTTAAGGATATTGAAAAAGGACTCGGCATCTCTTATCCGACCATTCGCAATCGTTTAGATACCGTTTTACGCAACCTGGGTTATCAAGATACCAAAGAAGAGCCTCAGGTCGAGCAATCCTACCGTCAAGAAATCCTCGAGTCCCTTGAAAAAGGAGAAATTACCACCGTAGAAGCCACATTACGGCTCCGTAAACTGAAAAAATAAGTTTAAATAAAGGTAGGAGGCAAACACAATGCAAGACGAAAAACGCAAAGTGCTGGAAATGATCCAGAATGGTAAAATAACGGCCAATGAAGGCTACGAACTGCTAAAGGCGATGGAGAACACAGAAGTAAAGCCGTTAGAAACGGGAAGCAGCAATCGTTTTCTCCGTATCCGAGTAGTCAGTGGTCAACACAGCAAGGTGAATGTGAATATCCCCCTCAAGTTATTAAAAATTGCGAGTAAATTTGCCGATATCGGCATGAAATTTATCCCCGATGATGCTCGCGAGGAAATGCAAAAGAAAGGCATCGACCTCTCCGGCATTAACTTTGATGAGCTTGTACAGTTGATAGATCAAGGTCTGGTGGATGGAAAATTAGTCGATGTAGAAATCGAAGATCCGCACGAAGGTCCTACAAAGGTTGAAATTTATGTTGAATAAAAACCACAATCATTTTATCCTGCTGAAATGCAAAGTTCATTCTATTCCTTTTGTATTTCCCATTCCATTGTTCATTTTTAAGGATTTATTGAAAACAATCACAGATCTCTTTGCAGTATGGGTCCATTTCTTACCGATTTCTCAGATACCGCAAATGATTTTAGCATCAACCATGCAATTACTTATTGAACTAGAGGAAATGGGAAGCCTGGAATTGATAGACGTATCAGCTAAAGAGTTTCAGCTTACTATTTCATTAGAATAGCCGAGGAAATGCTATATGAAAAAATTTATGATAAAATGCCTTGCCAACATGTTAGGTATCTATGTCGCAAGTTACCTTTTTCCATCCATCACCATTTCCTCCGTACAGACTATATTCTGGTCAGGCCTGGCTCTCGGCTTCGTCAGACTACTGCTGCGACCGATTTTGCTTTTGGTTTCCCTTCCCATTAACATTCTCACTCTAGGCCTATTTACCCTAGTCATCAACACATGGCTGGTCATGCTGACTGCCCGGCTGATCGGCGATTTCATTCTTCCGTCCTTCATGATTGCCTTTGCGACGGCTTTCATCATCTCCACAGCAAACATGCTAGCCGGATGCTTAACTGATGACTGAAATATTAACAGCCTGAACCATGCATGGTTTAGGCTGTTTTGCGGTACATCCAGCATGAAAGTCACCTGTAATGACGAACAGTTGAGATTTTGGCAATAGAGGGGTTGCTTCTCTATGTTACAATGGCTTATACCACACATTCATGCTCTCAAAACTCCCTGAAATATTGGTGTTATTCACTAATCGGCCCGTATAAATGTATCCCCGTTTAGCAAAAGTGATATTCATTCCGAAGGAAGTAGCCCGGGCAATAGTATAAACTGTTCGGATGTCTTTTCCGCCCACGACCTGCTCCGCCTGGTACAACAGAAAATGGGACAGCCCCCTACCCCGGTATGCCGGCAAAGTGGCAAAATCGGTCATCTCGCCATTGGCTGATTGCAAGTCGATTTCAATGGCGGAAAGCGCAACTAGTTTTTCATCATGCCAAATCCCCAGGTAAACAAAATTGTGCAGCATGGTTTTGGCGATATATTCCGGATCATGAACAGGAAAAGGGTAGGTCTCAAAAACGGTTTGGTAGACTTGAGCCATTTGGGAAACGTCCGTATCCTTACAGATGCGGCAATGAAAAGATCTTTCCGGCATTTTTACTTCATCTTCCCGTTCCCGGCATCTCACGGACGCAGTGTGAATCACCGCTGCTGCGCCTTCCGGATCTTTCTCCCGGGCGCGGCTATCCGATAAAAATTTACTGACGAAATAGCCGTCAGCCACACCATTAAAAAGACCGGGAACAGCCGCTTCCTGTTGATAGCCCATCTGCAAAAAGCCTGATCTCGCCCAATCGGGAATCTTGGCAACGATCTTGCCATATCCCTGATCCAGGGCTAATTTCTCCAGATCATCCAGAATACCGGGGTAATCGTCTTCTGCCAGTTTCATCAGGTAGATCCGGTCGTTGTAGGCTCCGTGCTGCAACTGAGAATTACCTGCGCGCACAATCGCATCATTCATGGGAACGGGTCATCCTTTCGGTGTTTTCCGGAATGAGCGAAATAGTGGCGTCCAAGTCCGAGAGGAGTTTGGCAATGCCAATGGCTTTGTATTCCTGAGCTTCTTCCAGCTTGTCTCCGATCTCCTGATTCTTCCCACTCCCTTTATAAATGCTTTCATAGGTTTGGGGCTCCTGATAAGTGGTGATGACACCTTCATAATTCCTTAAAACAACCTTATCAGTGGACCAGGAAACCAGGTAGTTTGGCAACACCCGGATCTTGCCGCCGCCACCCGGCGCGTCAATCACATAAGTGGGCACGGCGAAGCCGCTGGTGTGGCCGATCAGGTTCTCCATGATTTCAATGCCTTTGCCCACCGGGGTCCGGAAATGTTCAAGACCTTCCGAAAGATCGCACTGATAGAGATAATACGGCCGCACCCGATTTTGGACCAGCTTATGAACGAGCTTTTTCATAATCACCGGACTGTCGTTGATCCCGGCTAACAGCACTGATTGATTGCCAAGCGGAATGCCTGCGTCCGCCATTTTTGCCAAAGCCAGTTTAGCCGATTCCGTAATTTCCCTGGGGTGATTGAAATGAGTATTAATCCAGAGAGGATAATACTTCTTGAGGACCATCAATAATTCATCCGTGATCCGGTAAGGCAGGACTACCGGAGTCCGTGTTCCTATCCGGATAACCTCCACATGGGGAATACGTCTAACCTCACTTAAAATCCAATCCAACACTTGGTCCGACAGAAGGAAAGGGTCTCCTCCTGACAGCAAAACATCCCGTATGGAAGGCGTCCTTTTAATATATTCAATGCCCCCTTGCAGCTGCTCCCGGCTGGGCGCCGCCCCCTCGTCGCCGACTTTCCGCTTTCGCGTACAGTGCCTGCAGTACATGGAACACATCCCACAAACCTGAAACAACACCCTATCGGGATAACGGTGGGTAATCCCCGGAACCGGGCTATCCTGCTCCTCATGCAGCGGGTCCCGCATCTCAAACTCTCCCACATGCAACTCGGAAACAGAGGGAAAAGCCTGCTTGTAAATGGGATCATTCTGATAGTCCTTCGCATCAATCAGGGAAAGATAGTAAGGTGTTATCGAAAGAGGAAACCGGGCCAGGGTTTCCTCCAGTTTTTGTTTCTCGCTATCCTCCAGACGAATTTCCAGCAGTCTTTCAAAGGTGTCAATGTCCTGCACCACGTGCTGCAGCTGCCACTTCCAATCCCTCCAATTCATAAGAATGGTCTCGGGATCGATTTTTTCGGCAATCGCCTGCTGCTTTTGATCATAAATTGCCATAATGCTTCCCTGCCTCTATTTTGGTATTCCTTGACTCAAAATTAGTATTCAGCCCGAAGCAGGGGATTATGCGCATCCATTACGGTCCAAAAGAAATAGCCGGCCAAAGGTCCGGCTATTTCTAAGTCGTATTCTGCAAAAATATTAGCTCTCTGTCGTTGCATAAAACTAAATTATTCTTGAATCTTAACACGTGGTTAACGGCCCTCTACCTGGCGTCCCTGCTCCATAAATACAATCCGGTCCCCCAACTTCCTGGCCTCGTGCAGATCATGAGTGACCAAAATAAACGGAATCTGCCACAGTGTATGCAGACGCTTGAGTTCGTCCTGCAACTCCCGGCGGGTTTCGCTGTCGAGGGAGGACATGGGCTCATCCAGGAGCAGGACGGACGGTTCGGCCATCAGGGCTCTGGCCAGGGCTACCCGCTGTCTTTCTCCGCCTGACAGGCTATGAGGGTAGCGGTCGGTCAGATGGCTGATTTTTAAAAGATCCAGCAAACGGGTATATAGTTCATCGGCTTTTTTACCCGGCTGCTTGATGCCGTAGCCAATATTTTTCTTCACACTCATGTGGGGAAACAAGGCGAAATCCTGAAACATGTACCCCATCTTTCTTAACCGAGGCGGTACATTTTCTTTAACCTGACTGTCGAAAAAAACGTCTCCGTTCAGGCTGACCTTCCCTTGATCAGGCTGAGCCAAACCGGCGATACATCGCAAGGTGGTTGTCTTGCCGCAGCCGGATGGTCCAAACAGGACCAGAACTTCATTCTGCATGGTAAACTGCATGGTTAGCGTAAAATCAGGCAGCTTCTTCTCAATATTGGCTGTCAGCACCTTACCCCACCTCCCCGAACGGTATGATGCGCCTTTTATCTCTGGTTTTAGACCAGAGGTTCAGCCAGAAAATCAGAGCAAAGGTCATCAAACTGATAATAATCACATACAGGCCGGCCAGAGTCAGGTCATTGGACTCAGCGGCAAAATAGATGGCCAGAGGCAGAGTTTGGGTTTTACCGGGAATATTGCCGGCCACCATAATTGTGGCGCCGAATTCTCCCAAAGCCCGGGAAAAAGACAGCACCAAGCCTGCCAGCAAACCGGGCCAAGCCAAAGGCAAGGTGACGCTAAAAAACACCCTGCCTTCACCGGCTCCCAAAGTACGGGCCGCATCTTCCAAATGAGGGTCCACGCTTTGCAGAGCCGCCTTGGCACTCTGATACATCAGGGGAAAAGCCACCACTGTGCCGGAGATCATCGCGGCGTAAGGAGTAAAAATAAGCTGAACCTGAAAGACTTCTGACAGCAGCCGGCCCACCGGTCCATAACGTCCCAGAAGAAGCAGCAGCAAGAATCCGGTAACTACCGGCGGCAGGACCAGAGGTAAGGTAAAGACCGCCTCTACCGCCGCTTTGCCGGGAAACTCCCGGCGCCGCATGACAAATGCCGCTCCTACTCCCAGGATAGCCACAGCGACTAGAGACATTAAAGCGACTTTTATCGACAAGACGACTGGCTGCCAGTCAAGCATGAATAGCCCCCCTGTACCCGGTAGGAATTTTACTTCGCCATCACGAAACCATATTTCTCAAAGACTGCTTTTCCTTCCGGTCCTGACAGATAGGTCAGGAAGTCGCCGGCTGCCTTGGGTTGCTTGGCGTTAGCCAGTACCGCCGCCGGATAAATAATCGGCGCATGGGTTCCGGCCGGCGCGGCGGCAATGATTTTAATCTTGCTGGCTACAGCCGCATCGGTACGGTACACAATGCCGGCATCCACGTTGCCGGTATCCACATAGGTCAACACGGCCCGCACGTCTTTGGCCTGGACAAATTTATCCTGAAGCTTGTCCCACAGATTCATCTTGGTCAGAGCCTCTTTGGCGTATTGACCGGCCGGCACTACATCCGGCTGACCGATAGCAATTTTTTTCACTGCGTCTTTCGTCAGGTCCTCATAGCCGGTAAGGGCTGCTTTCGATCCTTCCGGCGCAATTAGCACCAGTTGGTTTTCCAGCAGATTCTTACGGCTTTCTTTTTGAATCAGGTTTTGCTTCTCCAGTGCATTCATCTGGGCGGGAGCGGCTGAAACGAACAGATCCACCGGAGCGCCTTGTTCAATTTGCTTTTGCAGCGTACCGGAGGCCGCCAGGTTGTAAATCAGCTTCACATTAGCATTTTCCGCTTCGTATTGTTTTTGAATTTCCAGCAGAGCATCTTTCATGCTGGCTGCCGCCGATACATACAGTTCTACCGGCTGAGCGGCCTGCCTGGGAGACTCCTTGGAGCCGCCGCAGCCGGCAGCAAAGACGGCCGCGATCATAATAATCAGAGACCAAAGACAGATTCTTTTCATTATGTACTTCCTCCTCCATAATAATACTAAAACCCTGCTCCCGGAGAGAGCAGGGCTACATTGCCCGGACCGCAATCCCCTCCTTTACAATCGGTAGGCATGACCGTTTCCGGTAATACCCGCGGACCGAAGCCCAGGCCAGGCTGCCATGGAATAGTCGGTAGGCAGCAAGGCTCGAAGACGGATTAGTCTCTAACATAACTCAACACAACCAAACAAAACCATACTTATATTTGCTGTTATTATAATCTATATTAGCGGTGCGTGCAATATCTAATGTTTCATAATTTCTATAGAGGTGAACTATATGGACGATATCTCTTACACCCCGGAAGAAATAGCCAAGATCCTCAAAATATCTCGTTTTACCGTTTACGAACTGGTAAAACGCGGCGAACTGACCGCCTATCGCATCGGCCGCAAAATGCGGATTGAGGCTCCGGACCTGGCGGTCTATATTAAAAAATCCAAAGGAACTTCGCCGGCTCCTACTCTTAGCCCCATTGCCCCGGCCTCTTTCCCAGAGCAGGAAGGTCTGATTATCTGTGGGCAGGACATAGTCCTGGACATTCTGACCCGCCGCCTGGAGCGAGAAGTGCCCCATGCCCGCTTTCTGCGGAACTACATCGGCAGTATCGATGGCCTGTTGGCCCTTTATCGCGGCTCAGCCAATGTAGTCACGGCTCATCTCTGGGACAGCGATGCCGATACTTACAACATCCCCTATGTCCGGCGGCTGCTGCCGGGGCACAAGACCCTGATCATCAACCTGGCCTACCGGATGGAAGGCTTCTATGTGACCAAGGGCAATCCTCTGAGCATTCGGACCTGGTCTGATCTAACCCGGCCCGGGTTGCGGTTTGTGAACCGGGAACGGGGATCAGGGGCCAGAGTTCTCCTGGACGAGCATCTGCGGCTGCTGGCCATTGACCACGCCGCCGTCGCCGGCTATGACCATGAGGAAATGAGTCATCTGGCAGTGGCTGGCTATGTGGCCAGAGGGCTGGCTGATGTAGGCTTAGGCATCGAAAAAGCCGCTCTGCAGGTGGCAGACATTGGCTTTATCCCTTTGCAAAAGGAACGCTACGACATTGTCATCCGCCAGGAAGATATGTCCAAACCCCACTTTCAGGCCCTGTTCCAAGTGCTGCGCTCCGCTGAATTCCAGGATGAGATCGCCGGCCTGGGCGGGTATGATGTGTCCGAGACCGGCAAAATCCTCGCCGAGACCTAAGGCCCCCCTTCTTCAATTCACCCTGTCTCCGACAAAAAAAGAATCCCCGGACGTCATGCACGCAGGGCAGACATCCGGGGATTGTCTACAATATCTCAACTTACCGGCGCCATTAAAGATCCTCTGTCAAACAGCGCAACGAAAGCAGAGCTGTTCAGCGACCGCCTCTTCCTGGTCTTCCCAGACGACAATCGGCGCTTTGGCAAATCCGTTAAATACAGTAGCTGAGGCTGATGTATAGGCGCCGCACCCGATCACTACTAAAAGATCATCCAGTTCCAACGGCGCGGTCAGTTTATCCCGGTACATCACATCCATGGAATCGCAGCTGGGTCCGGCGAAGGTCGCCGGAATCTTCCTGTCACTCTTAAAGCTCTCCATTTCATAATCCCAGTGATCAAAAATCGCACCGGAGAAGGAGCCGTAAAGCCCTTCGTCCAAAAAGTACCATTGTTGCCCGTTCCGGACCTGAGAGCCAATCACCCGGGTCAAAAGGTTCACGGCAGTGCCGCAGATAAACCGGCCCGGTTCAGCCCAAATCTCAACACCGGCAAAGTACCGGCCCAGAGCATCACTGATTTGATCGCACAGTTGGCCTGCATCAACCGGGTTTTCACCGGCCGGAATAGGAAAGCCACCGCCAATATCCAGAATCCGCATGGGAAGTCCGGCGGCAATAGCCTGATCAAACAAGGAACGGCAGACCCTAATGGCCTCGATATATGGCTGAGCGCTGTGAGATTGACTGCCGACATGAAAACACAGGCCGGCTACATCCAGTCCTTTCTCATGCGCAATGTTCAATAGTCTTAATGCCTCAGAAGGCAGAGCCCCGAACTTTTTGTTCAGGTCAACCAGGGCGTCGGAATTCTCCACCCGTACCCGCAGCAGGACTCTGCCGCCTGGTACTTCCCTGGCCATTTTTCCAATTTCGCTTTCACTGTCGAAGGTAAAAGTTTGAATACCCAATCGGCTGGCAGTAGCCAAACCGCGGATCGTCTTAACAGGATTTGCGTAGATCATGCGTTCCGGCGCTACTCCCTGCGCCGTCAGTTGCTCCATCTCGCCGTCGGAAGCTACGTCAAAATGAGAGCCCCGTTGCGCTAGGGTATCAACGATACGCGCCGCCGGGTTAGATTTAACCGCATAATGAAGAGTAACACCTGGCAAATGTTCTTGCAGAAAACGGTAGTTATACTCGATTTGCTGAGTAGAAAGAGCTAACAAAGGCGTCCCATAGTTGCTTGCCAGTGCTTCGGCAGCTTGTTGCGTCAAGCGAAATTGGTTATACATAACACTCTCCCCTACATTCATATTTCTTCACTTAGACTACTAAATGATGATAGTAGTATTCACCAAAAAGATACGATATGATTTTAACATACCACAAAAAAAGTGCAATATGAAAATATGAAAAGAGGAAGAAATAAAGAAATTTGAGGAAACCGGGAAGTGTTAAACCGTGCCAGCCTGCTGCAACAGGTGCGCCAGTTCGGCTTCGGAGATTTCCTCCTGGCCGGTTTGTTCAGTAACCATGACTGTTCCTAAATTCCATTGTTTAATTCGCGTCAGCCAAAACTCCGTAATAACAGTCCCCTGGCTTAACACGATTTTCCCATCCGGGCTGCTGATGCTGCGACCGAGGGTCATTCCCGGCGTCAAGGCCTCAATAGATACCTCTTTCACTGAGTAAACCTCCTTGGTATTCATTAATTAGTAATATAGTATAATTAAACAGTAGCGGTAAAATTCGACATGTACATATATATTATATCCTGCCAAATTTCTTTTGAAAATACCTTAGTTTAATTCTAAGTTTTCTGTCACTTAAAGGCTATAATAGCCTACCGGGTCCTCTGTGTCGCCAAACCAAACTACGGCATATCCGCCATATACGGCGACTCCCATAGCTGGCCAGTGCTTATCCTGCCAGTCACCGCTTTCCATAATGACGGCTTTATGTCCGGGACTGTCTAGCCAGGCAGCCAGCGCACTTTCCGGTGTCGCCTGATGTCCCTGGGTGCCAAAAGCGATCTCAAATCCATTGCCCAAATAAATCTGATTGCTGATTTCCCTCGGCTTATTCCACATGGCGGCGGCATATTGGTGATCGGCGGTATAAATCACGGATGTCCAATTGCCCTTGTCGGACCAGCTATGAAGATTGCCCGGCAGGCCCCGGCTGTCCGTAGCATTCTGCGGCTGATATTGATCCAGATCTCTTACATGCAGTCTGGCTACCCGGGTTAATGTCCGGGATACCGGGATAGCCCCCAGGCCGTTATCCCGCCGGTACTGATTGATCAGCCTGGCCAAATGGGCCTCCTGGGCGCTCAGATTTTCTGTTTCCTTAACAGACACCACCGGTAAAGCCGGTTTGGCTTCACGGACAATGCTGAATGAGGCCTTAACCTGGACCTGAAGCGGGGTTTTGATGCTTTGAGGGTTACTTTTTCCGTCAAAAAAACCTCTGACTTCGTATTCGCCAGCCGGCAGCCCGTCGAAAATCAACGTTCCACCGGCTTGCTCCCTCAGAGGCCACCATTGCCCGTACTGCTCAGGATTGGCACTGCTTGGCACAACGGTAATCCAGCCGGACTGGGTTGCGGGAAAATCTTTAAATATGACCACAATAGCTTCGCCAGGTGAATAAACCGGCTTTTCAGTTGCTACATATGCTGCCGCCCCGGCGCCAGCCTGCATCAGGCATAACGTCATACCGGCCAAAAGAAAAAGCCGCCCCATTTTCTTTCCCAAAGAAACCATTGCTCAGCCTCCTCACATGTAACTGAATTGTAAATGGAATGATTCATGCTTGTTGTATTTTCGGCCCAAACGGCAAAAACTCCTTCAATTTGCGCTTCTCATACAAAAACCGTTCAACTGTTCTGGGAACTATGCCCAGGCAGTTGAACGGTTTTTATGCTAATACTCTCCCTCGGCGCGCCTCGAATCCGGGGACCTTTTTCAACGCTCCCTTAGTAGCTGCGGGCGGCCAATCGCCCATGCTGGTATCTTGCGGCCAGCGAAAGCAGGTAATTAACGACAAAATAAGTGGCGGCGATGGCGCCGAAGATGGCAAACACCTGGGAGGTGGATCCATATTTGCCCATGATGATCATGCCTCTTCCGGTCAGTTCCTCCACTCCTACCGCCCAGACAAAGGACGTATCCTTAATTACCGTAGTAAACTGGGATAATAAAGGGGGAATCACATTACGGAATGCCTGAGGCAATACGATATGCCTCAAAGTCTGATAATAAGACAGACCCTGGGAACGGGCCGCCTCCCATTGTCCCCTGTGAACCGAGTTTAAGCCGCCCCGGATGATTTCGGCTATAACCGCCGAAGTAAAGACGGTCATGGCAAAAATACCGGAATGAACAGGCGGCAGACCGGTAGTAAACCGGGCCACCAGGATGAACAAGAGGAGGGGGATATTCCGTACGGTATCAATATAAAAGGTAGCCATCCTGCTATAAAGCGGCGACTGTGAGTATTGAGCCACTCCTAAGACCGTTCCAAAGATCAGGCTGAGGACAATAGACGATACCGCGATGTGCAGGGTTACCAGCAGGCCGTCGAGGAAAAACAATCCGATTGCCGGATGCAATAATTCCTGAATCATAGGGCTACCTCCGCCTTTTTCTCCAGATATCGGACATATTTGGCCAAAGGATAGCAAAGAGCCAGGTACAAAAGACCGGTTGCCACATAAGCCGGACCGTAGTATAAATTGCCGCTGGACCAGGAATCGGCATGATACATCAGGTCACCGCCGGCGATCATCGCCAGGACTGAGGTATTTTTGATCAGGCTGACTGCCTGGTTGGTGACGGGCGGATAGACGATGCGTTTGGCCTGAGGCAGGATGATATGGCGCATGGCCTGCCAATAGGTAAACCCCTGGGAATAGGCTGCTTCCAGCTGCCCCCGGGGAATCGCCTGCAGGCCGGCGCGGATGGCTTCGGCGATATAGGCGCCGTGGTAGACGCCTACCCCCAGCACGCCGATGGCGAATACCGACAGGACAATGCCCATGTGAGGCAATCCATGGTACAAAAAGATAACCTGAATCACTAAAGGCGTATTTTGGATGAACTCTACATAGATCCGGTTGATAAGGCGGAACATCCGTCCGGGTGCTGCGCCCGCAATACCCAGCAGGGTCCCGAGAACCAGGGCCAGAGTCAGCCCCAGGGCAGCCACGGCAATCGTTGTGGCCAGCCCTTCGGCGAACACCTGCCAGTCCTGCAGCAGCGCCAGCCATTTAAACCCGGCGAAGGGGCCGGGCACTATTTCAGACCCCACTTCGCCAGCAGTTTATCCATCTCGCCGGATTTTTTCATGTCATTAAACGTATCATTCACCAGCTTGGCCAAGGCCACGTTGGATTTCTTGGTAGCCGCGCCGTATTCCTGCGGACTGAAACGATCCGGTAAAACGACGGTGGAGGCATCCAGATAACCGAATAAAATAGCCGCATCCACGCTGAAGCAGTCTACCCGGCCGGAATCCAGGGCCGCTTTTACTTCAGCATAAGAACCATACTCCAGGAAATTCACTTTGATGCCCTGTTTGTCAGCTTCGGCCTGAACGGCTTTACGGCTGGTGGAGCTCTGGGCTACCCCGATTTTTTTGCCGGCCAGGTCTTTCAGGCTTTGATAGCCGCCGGCCTTTTTCACTAGCAGAGCCACGCCGTCAGTGAAGTAAGGATCGGTGAAGTTATAGCTTTGCTTGCGTTCTTCGGTAATGGTAAAAGTGGCGACGACCAGGTCCACATCGCCGTTATCCAGCAGCGGTCCGCGGGTTTTGGCCACTGTGCCGGTCAGTTCGATTTTATTTTCGTCGCCTACCAGTTTTTTTGCCAGAGCCTTGACCAGATCAATTTCAAATCCTTCAATCTTACCGGTTTGCGGATCCTTATAGCCAAACTTCGGCACATCCACCTTGATGCCGGCCTTTAAGATACCCCGGTCCTGGATCGCTTTAATTTCCGGCGCCGCATCGCTTTTAGCCGGCTGAGACGGGGCTGTGCCGCCGCATCCCATCGCCAGCAGGCTGATGATGAACAGGACTACCAGAGAAAGTAGGAAATATTGTCTTTTCATGCTAAATTCCCCCGTCTTTTTATTTATTAATCTATCTAATGCAAAATCCGGCTCAAAAACAATTTGGTCCGGTCATTCTCCGGGTTGACAAAAAAGTGTTCCGGCGTTCCCTGCTCCATGATCTGGCCTTCATCCATGAAAATGACCCGGTCGGCCACCCGGCGGGCAAAGCCCATTTCATGGGTCACCACCACCATGGTGATACCTTCATTGGCCAGGTCCACCATGACATCCAGCACCTCTTTGATCATTTCCGGGTCTAAAGCTGAGGTAGGCTCGTCAAACAGCATGATCTTGGGATGCATGTTCAGAGCCCGGGCGATAGCCACCCGTTGCTGCTGGCCGCCGGAAAGCTGGGATGGATAGGCAAAGGCTTTCTCTTTCAGGCCCACCCTGTCCAGAAAGGCCATGCCGGTTTCTTCGGTTTCTTCTTTTTTGACGCCTTTGACCAGCATGGGCGCCAGGGTCAGATTCTCCAATACGGTTTTATGAGGATACAAATTAAACTGCTGGAACACCATGGCGACGGATTGCCGCACCTGATTGACCGGTGCATCGGCTGGGGTGATGTTGACCCCATCCACCAGGACCTGGCCGCTGTCGGGCCGCTCCAGCAGATTCATGCAGCGGATCATCGTGCTTTTTCCCGAACCGCTGGGACCGATCACCACCAATTTTTCTCCGGTCCGGACGGTCAGCTCGATATCTTTTAAAACATGATTCCGGCCAAAAAACTTATTTACTTTCTGCAGTGTAATCAACCGCATTCCTCCCTTCTTCAAAACTACAAAAGAAAGACGCTTCATCCAGTGAAATACTCTTCACCCGAATGGAGCGTCTCTGCTCGCCAATGGATATGGAATTGTCAATCCTCCCACAACGGTATAATGTCTCTGTTCATTGTATTATTGATAACAATTATACCGCGATTGTTTCGTATAATCAAGTAAATTTGACAAAATCTTAATTTTCCATAACCACCGGTATATTCCATGGTGCTGCCGCAGAGTCAGCCGTTTTTGACCCTCTAATTGCCATCAGCATTGTTCAGTATGATCGCCAGCAGCGCCAAGCCTCCAATCGTTCTCATGACCTCCTCATGATGGTCTTTTTCCCGTTTCTGACGCTCACGCCAGTCACGCGCGCTTTCATGGTGACGCCGCTGCATCTCGCGCCGATGCCGTTCATTTTCTTCTCTGACCCGCTGCGCCCGGGTTACGTGACGCTTTTCATATTTTTTCTCACATCGGTCTTGTCTGGATGCCGCCTCTAAAGCGGTCATGCCCCATCCCAATTGCATAATGCCTATCAGAGAATAGACAATGGTTTTCTTTACTATATTGTTCATACTATATCCCCTCTTGGTTTTTTAGGGTTCCCGGGTTCTGATTTAAATTATAGGGGAGAAATATGATAAAACTATGACTGACCCGCCGGATGCATAAAAAAAAGAAAGGCGCCAAGCGCCTTTCAACGTGTTTCGGTTTCCCGCCTGCAGTTGAGACGGGGCGGGGGCAAAAGATCCCAGCCGGGAAAGCGGGAAGCCAGCGGTGATTCCATCCTGCCGCGGGCATTGCTGCCGCTGCCGCCAGGGCTTTCCCGCTCTTCTTCCGGCTGTTGAATGCCCAAAGTAATCCTGTAGTGATCGGGAAGTTGCCTTTCCATAGCCTCACCCCTGTGGCACCGCCCGGGTTATCGCCGGACGGGCAATGTCCTGCCTGGATAAAATATACCGCTCCGGGGTAATCGCAGTTAATAACTGCCCTACCTTCGCCGCTGCTGCTTCCCCTGCAGCATAGCTGCGCTGCCATTCCGCCGCCTCAGCTAACGCCGCCTGCAATATTTGCCGTGAATCATCACGCAGTCTGGCTAAAACCTCACTGGTTTGCCTTCTATACTTACGTACTTTTTGCCTGACCGATAAGAACCAGATAACTCCGCCCAGGCCGATGGCAAAATAAAAGAAATTCATAAAATAAGCGCCTAAAATCAGAAAATCGATACCGGCGATAACCGCAAACCAATCCAGCAAATTCAGTTTTGTTGACTGGAGAGCCTGTTCCATTTGCTCCCGGTGATAATTGTCCAGGGAATCGATCAATTCCTGCCCATTAGCGCCGACTGGGATCGTCCCGCGCCACCCTTCAATAGATATGGTAATCTCCTGCGGCGCTTCTGACCGTCTCTGAGACGCAATGCGGTCATAAGCCCTAATAATCCAGTCCCGGGACAGGGCGACAGCCAGCCTTTGTGTCGCCTTAGATGCTTGAGACAGTGCAGGATGCAGAGCAAAATTCGTTAACAGCTGGCTGAAACCGATCGTTTCATCGAGTGCCTTGCATTCCGCCTCATAACGGCTCTGGGCCGCCTTTTTATCACCCTGTTCTTCAATAATCAGCAAAAGCAGGCGCTCATCCCGCCGCAACGGAAGTTCTTCTTTATCAAAGCAGGTCGCCAGCTTAGCCAATAAGTCATCAACGGCTGCGATCAGATCCGGCTCAGGTTCTGCCGCAGCCATAAACAGTGCTGCAAAATCATCGTAAATCATCTGATGCCATCTTGCGCCAATCAATGCCGCCTGCAGCTTATCCCATTCAGGACTGTACTGGCGAAGATAATGGTACCCGCCAATATCGCTGTCAGCCAGTTTCGCTTCCAGGGCCGCGGTCCACAGGTTTTGCTGTTCCTCCCTAAAACCTGGCGCAGCAGAAAGATCCTGAATCCATGCTTCTATGGGCTTTACGCACTGACCTTGGATATCGGGTCCAAACACCCCGTTAGCAAAGGCGTCGATTAATACTACAATCTGCCTGTCCAGTGCCTGCGGATTTTGCAGACTGAGATAGCGCTCGAGCCAGATCCGGCTTGCCTGAAGCCTGCTGCCGCGCCGGCATACCAAGGCGAAAAATAGCGAAGTTTTCTCATCATCCCGGCGCAGCGCCTCCCGCACGGCACGTTCGGCAAGCAATTGATTGTCATTCAGCCAGGCAGCCAGGGCAATCAGACCCGGGGCGAGCCAATAGCGCGGAACTGCCAGCATTAATTCTTCCGTTACGCTGCAAATGGTCTCCTGCCGCACAATATTGACATCCACTGTCTGGATGATGCCGGTAGTCCGCCGCCGGATTTCATCATAGTGACCAAAATTATTCTCAAGTTCCTGCCGCACCTTTACCAGTCTCGTCTCCGCTAACTGGAGCTGTTTAGCCATGATATCCCGCTGGATAAAATCGTGGAAATCCTGAGCCAACTCGGCCAATTGGGCTTGTATAGAGATCATCCCGCGACTGACGGCTTCCATTTGGCCGGATACTAAACCGATATTGCCGGAAACCACAAGGAGACTATTTTCCAGAGTCAGGAGCCTATCTTCGACATCTGCATGGATCAGGGTCTCCGCTTTTACGACGCGATTGCTTGGCATTGAATCACCTCTTGCACTCTCGCCTACTCAATGTGAGTATATGGTTCGTCAAAAATCGCTAAATTACCTGCTACCGTCAGTAGAGCATTTGTCCTAACTTTATTCATTATAAAGAACATGCCCCCTATGTAGGATTAGGACTCTACATAGGGGGCTGTTATAGGCTTTCATTTCATCATTGGCTGTGCAGCCAGCTTTACCGGATGGCAGGATCAGCAGCCGTATGGCTCGGACGGCGGTCAATGAAACTCCGCTTCTTTCCATTGTCTTCCGGCGTATGCCAACGCCTGAGAAACCACAACCATTCCGAGGGGTGCTTTCTAATTGCATTTTCAATCGTGCGGGTCATTTTTACCGTGTTTTGCAAAATTTCCTGTTCAGGGTCGACACAATGCTCATAGGACAGCGGCGGTTCTATGACTACCCGGTGGCCGCCGCCAGGCAGATGATAGGCATATACCGGGATAATGGCAGAATTAAATTTTTTCGCAAAAAGCGCCGGACCAACAGGTGTAGATGCCGGACTCCCAAAAAAATCCACAAATATGCCTTCCGTCCCGCCATCCAGATCGGCGAGAAAGCCCAATGCCTTGCCTTGTTTTAGCGCCCGGGCCGCCTTGACAATTTCTGTCGACCCGCGGTTAAAGACTTCTAATCCAACTTGTCTCCGGTATTCATTCAGGATGCGGGTATATTGCGCATTGGGCTGCGGTTTAACGATGGTGGTTATCGGCAGGCCGGTATGCGCCAGGGCAGCGCCCAGCCATTCCCAATTACCCATATGAGCGGTAAGGAGCACCACACCGCGCCCTGCGTTTAAAGCTTCTTCCAAATAAGGCAAGCCTTCAATGGAAACATACCGGCTGATATCCTTGCGGGCTAATGCCGGAATATACAAGACTTCCATCAATGTTTGCCCCAAGTTGCAAAACACTTCGCGAATTAGCCCTCTGGCTTCATTATAGGGAATTTCCAGGCTGTGCATGGCCTGCTCAATTCCCCGTTCGCGCTGTCCCCCGGCCACCCGAAAATAAAGACGTCCTATTCCCCGGCCAATCCGGCAAATCAGTGAATAAGGCAGAAAAGAAATCAAATGACTGAGAATTTTAAGTATGTGATATTGTACAAATCCTTTCATCATTGCTCTCCATTCAGCTCCAGACGGCTTATTCATGCAAAAATTACGAATCCTCTTTCGGTTACTATTATAAGTAAAAAGTATGACGAAATTATGACGGCAGCCATACCCCATTGTTATTTGCCTCCGGCCGATGTATACTATAACCAAAGGAGGGGTCTTATGGATATTGCTGCACTGTCAACAGTGAACTCGCAAGCTCAGGTACAAGGGAATGCCGGTATTTTGCTGCTCAAGAAGGCGCTGGATACCACCGAGGCAAGCCAGCAGGCTATGTTGAATATTCTCGTTCCTCCATCCCCCAGTCTAGGAAGCGCTGTCGATGTAAAAGCCTAGCAACCAAGCCGCATCTTTGGGTGCGGCTTCTGTGTCATTAAAAATGTGAATTAAAAGACAGACAACACCGCTTCATGCCTTGCGGCTTGAATGCGGTGTTTGCTTATTTTTTGGCTTTTTTGAACTAGAAATTTCCTCCAGCTCTGTCTGCCTTGCTGCTGTCTTTTCTAGGCATGCTGCTTTGCCATTACTGTCTGCCGGCATTGTAAAAAAGTTTCAACATCCATATTGGAAGCATATTCAAGAAGTCTCCGCTTATTATTTTCTCCGGTCTGATTAGCCGCAACGTTCAGTCTGTCTGCCGCTTCCGCATCAATGCCGGTTAACTGATCCTGCTCTTGCCCGCTTTGTTCTCCTTCATCATCCTCCTTATCCGCCGCCGTACGGCCAATGAGGACTCTGATATGATCGCCGATAACCAAATAGGTGTATAGATAATCCCCTTCCTGAACCGTAACATATTGTTGCTTTGCCGCCTTGCCGCCTGTCGTGCCGGAATTTTTCCCCGCGCTGTTTCCCTGTCCGGTCGTCGACAGGGTCAATCCTACTCGACTCACATCCATCCTGAACCCTCCCTGTTGCTGTTGGGCAAATCTAAACAACCGCCCGTTAAATTGTCATTGATATTATCGGATAAAATCAAAAACTACTTTAATCTGATCGATTGGGTAACGAAAAACCGCCCCCTGGGCGGTCCTTCGTCAAATCGTTATTCTTTCGCCAGTCTGCGCGATATGTAATTGGAAAACCATGCCAGGATAATTACCTGAAATAAATAAAACATATTACATCGTCTCCTTGTAATTGGAAAATTTATCCTTGTATTGGAAATTATAACTGATAACTGTGACAAAATCAAGACAAGCCTGACAATAAATGTTTAATAAAGTAAACAATTACTATCTACCACTTACTTATGCCTCACCTTGGTCTGTCAATTTTAGTATTTACCAAATGAGGCGCATAAATTCCGCTGGTTTTTCTATGACGAGGCCAAACGCCGGTGCGACAATACAGGCGCCAGTCTGATGAAGGTAAAAATTCCGGGCCAGGAAGAAACAGCAAAAAGACGGATAGCATTGCTGCGCCGCATTTGCCTGATTGAAAAGTAAACAGGCGAACATTCAATGATGTTCGCCTGTTGCTTAAAAACCCTATTTCACCGGACAAAAAACGTCCGGTTCCGATGCATTACCGGTTGGTTTCGGGAAAATGACTGGAGATATTGCGGTAAGCCATTTTTACGTGGTGAACCATGGCTTGTTCAGCCTGATCGGGATTGCGCTTCGCCAAAGCATCCAGGATGGCTCTATGCTCATCGATCACATGGGGCGGACGTTGCGGCGACCGGAGAGAATCCAGACGGGCCAGCTGCACGTAATAGTGCAGATTGTGCAGGGTCAGGTTCAGTATCCTGCTGCCGGAGGCCTGGTAGATAATATGATGGAACCGGTTATCCAAATCAGTCAGTTCCTCAGGATCCTCTTTTTGAGTGAAAAATTCCATTAAGTCATACGTCTTCTGCAACTCTTTCAGCTCGTCGCCTGTCAGCCGCTCCGCCGCCAGGCGGGCTGCCAATCCTTCCAGCAATTGCCGGATGGCAAAGATATCTTGAACGTCTTTAGACGATATTCCCAATACGACTGTCCCTTTTTTGGGCGCGGTCTCCACCAGCCCTTCCATTTCCAGCAGTCTGATGGCTTCACGGACAGGAGTGCGGCTGACGCCCAATTCATCGGCCAATTTTCCTTCCAGCAGGATTTCTCCAGGCCCATAGCCTCCGTTGATAATCTGGGTTTTAACAAATTTAAATACTTTATTGCTTAAAGAGTCCTCACCGGCGGAAGTAAATTTCATTTCTTTCATCCTATGTGTTGCCTCCTTCAGGTCCCGAACACGCACATACATGTATATTGTAACACAATTATTTTAACACGAATAACAGATAATTGTAAAAAAACATCTAAATCCCGCACTTCTTATTTAAATAAAGCGTAAAAATGTCGATAGTAATGGTAGCATTTCATTTTAGTTCTGACAGAGGAGAAACCGTTTATGCTACACATACGTACATTGCAAAGCGCGTCAATGATCAGAAGATTTGCAGCTTTTTGCATCGATCACATGCTGATTGGATTGAGTATGATTTTTGTGATTTTGTGGGAAATGGATTTTGAAAACGGCGATATGAATGACCTTATGCGGATTACAACTATTTCCATGCTGTTCGGGATATTGCTGATAACCATCAAAGACTGCGTAAACGGTGTGAGTCCGGGGCGATGGCTGTTGCGCCTTGCCGTGCGCAACATAGGCAACCACAATGAAATCCCGGCTATCGGAAAACTAATGCTGCGCAATGTGTTTACGGTCATATGGCCTCTGGATTTGCTGACTCTCATCTTTTACGGCCGGCGGATCGGAGATATAGCCGCGGAAACCGATATCGTCCTGTGCCCTGACAGGCGCAGTCTCGCAAAAAGAATGGCAGTGACTGCCATTCCAGTAATCGTTATGATCGGATTCATTAGTCTGGTAACCATCAATGTGCTGGAAGCAGATTCTTAGATCCGATTTAGGAGTCTGCTGCAGGAGGTTGAAGTGGCCCAGATGGGCCTCTTTCAGCGGTCTCCTACTTGCCGGTCAGAATCCATTCATGAATAGTCAAGATTCTCTGGCCGTACGTCCGGCCAGGCACCGCCCATTTACCGTTTAAATCGGTCCAGGTAACCATCTGGCCGAAATAAGCGGTTTTTTTTACTAAATGATAGCGGGGATCCACCACCGGCATAATCGGCGGACGGGTAGCGCTATAGGCCAACAAGTGCTGGATCTGCGCTCTTACACCGATTTCTGCCGAAGAAAACCAGGCGCCTTTAACCCCGCCGCCGGTGGTTCCCAAACCGCAGTAATTATTCTGCAGGGGAACCACATCTCCCCCATACCGGAAGTTGCCGGTCTCATGAAGGGCCTGGGCAAAAGCCACATCCGGCCGAATGCCTTCCCGTCCGGCTTCCCTGTAATAATACTCTACCAGTTGCGCGGGGCTCACCGTTAAAAAGGGCAGGGAATTGCGCCGCAGAAGATACTGCAGGCATTGTTCCTGCGTGGCAATCGGCTCGCCGTGAATAGTCAGATCCATTGGCGTCTCTGTCCGCAGCATCTCCCAGTGCACCGGATGACCATAAAGGTCCGCCGCGACCGCTGAATTGCCCCCTGCCAGCCAGCAGGCGGCCGCCAAAACCGCCAGGTGAATCCAGCTGCATCGTTTCCCATTCCCGCCTTTGGGACTTATTATTTTCACATTTTCCTCCTGATAATCCGTTGAACGTTTATTTTTTGTCTGTAAAACAGCAACGCAGGCCTTTGGGGTTAAAACAGGCATTGCAGGAAATGCAGGCGGCTTTTTCCTGTCCGGCCGCCAGCCGGTTGACCAGATCCGGCTCCCGGACAAAAGGACGGCTGAGGGATATGAAATCAGCCTTACCCTGGGCCAAATTCGCTTCCATAACCGCCCGAGACCGGTTGCCCCCTACCAGAAGAACCGGCAGGCTGACTTTGGCCTTAATGGCAGCTGCCGCCGGGGCAAAATAACTTTCCTGCTCAGGTTTCACGATGCCAGTATTAGCCATGACCAGACGGCTTACCCTCCCAGTGCCGCCGCTTGCTTCAATGGCAGTGGCGCCATGATCGGCAATAGTCTGAGCGGCACAAACCACATCATCCAAAGTCAGAGTTTCGGGCGCATCCACGCCGTCAGTGGTGTTCAGCTTAACCAGCACGGGAAAGTCCCCGCCGACCGCTTCCCGTATCCGCCAGATCACTTCGGCCAATAACCGCAGCCGGTTTTCCCGGGACCCGCCGTAGTCATCGGTACGCTGGTTGCTCCAGGGCGACAAAAACTGGGCCAAGGCATAGCCGTGAGCTATGTGGACCTGCACCCCGTCCACACCGGCCCGTTTAGCCCGCATCGCCGCAACTCCAAAATCGTCAATCAGTTTCTCTAACTCGCCGTGGGTCATGGCCCGGGCGATCCGAAGGCCCTGGGCATTAAACACATCCGAAGGCCCGACCGGCATTTCCCCTTCGGTTAGTTCCCGGTCGGTTTGACATCCGGCATGGGAAAGCTGCAGAATGATACGGGCGCCGTGTTTGTGTACGGCATCAGTCAAACGGCTGTATCCGGCAATATACTTGTCGTGGGAAATGGCATTCTGGGGATTGCCGGCCCGGCCCAAAGGCAAAGACACCGCCGAATGGGCCGTAATGATCAGCCCGGCGCCGCCGGCTGCCAGGGCCGTATAAAGGCTTATCTGAGCATCGGAAATTTGTCCGTCCTTTTCGGCCAGCCAGTCCTGGGTCGCCGACCTGACAAAACGGTTGCGCAGCTTAAGTGTTCCCAGGGAAGCCGGTTCGAATAAAGTACCCACGTAATATGCCTCCTCTATGCTTATTCTATTCGCCGATACCGGCAGATAACTCTCTCAGAAGTGTTCCATCCGGATGAAGCCGAATCCTTTTTTCACCCATAACCGCCTGCAGCGCAAAAATTCCCAAAATAATAATTCCAGGGACGCTGCAAGCATCCCTGGAATTACCGGACCAGACGTGAATGCCAAAACTATGCTCTGCTGCCAAAATCAATGCTGGCAAACCCCTTCCGCGGACAGACGCAGTTTTCGGCGACAATGTGATTCTTCTCGGTGCGGGCAAAGCCTTTGCCGGTGGTGCTGCATTCCGGGCAATAATTTTCCGGCGCCGAAAATTGAGTCTTTTGACCGAAATCCATCGTCGCAAACCCCTTACTGCCTGAACCGTAATTTTCCGCCACGATGTTGCTTTGTTCAGTACGGGCAAACCCTTTGCCGGCTGTGCTGCCATCCAGGCATTTAGCCGCTTGTTTTTCCTTATTTATCATTTTAATAATTCTCCTTTATTGATAATTATTATTTATTAATATTATACTTCATTAGTTAGAAGAATTCTACTACTTTTTGCATGGGTGTAAAAAAACTTAATTGAAAATTAATACCGAAGCCGCAGGAATTTTTTTCGGGGGGCTGTATCGTTATAATGCTACATTAAACTATAGGCAGGGAATTTATTTATAAGAGAGGCATACCGCATATGACGAAACTCCGCATCGACTGCCATGTCCACACCTGTTATTCCCACGACTCGCAATTCTCTCTGGATTCACTGGTTGAGACCTGCAGGGCCAAAGGCATGGACGGCATTTGCGTCACAGACCATAATACGATCGCCGGCGCCGCAGCCTTGGCAAAGCATGCGCCTTTTCCCGTCGTCGTCGGCGAAGAGATCCTGACCACTGCCGGTGAAATCATCGGTTATTTTCTCTCCCGGGAAGTGCCGGGAGGACTGTCTCCCCAGGCAACAGTCGCTGCCGTCAAAGATCAGGGAGGTCTGGTGGCCATTCCTCATCCTTTCGACCGCCTGCGCCGGTCGGCCCTGAAAACAGAGGCATTATTGGAAATTGCGGCTAATGTGGACATCATTGAGATATATAACTCCCGGATCATATTAAACGCCGATAACCAAAAAGCCCGGCAATTTGCCAAAAAATATGACAAGGCAGTCACTGTGGGCAGTGACTGCCATTCGGTACGGGAAATGGGATATAGCTTTGTGTCTATGGATCAATTCAACGGTCCGAGCGAATTTATGCATCAATTGCAAGCGGGAGAGCTCTGCTGCCGCCCTATTCCCCTGCACCTGCATGTTTTAAGGCTTCAATCCCTGCTTGGTGGCTAGAAGTTCATGTTTCTTCACGCGCCGCCGCCACCATACGGCACTCCAGATAAGAGAAATACCGACAATCACCGCCGTTGTGGCCAGCGAATACTCGCGAATCAGTTCAATGGCCGCCGAACCGAAATAATAGATGAGAACGCCTTCAATCATAAACCGTTTGGCCCGTCCGGCGAAAGAAATTAAAATAAACATAGGAAAGTTGACGCGCAATGCTCCGGCGGTAATACTGATCACCTTGTATGGCAGGGGGGACATCACCGCGAGAAAGATGACCCAGGCCACCTCTCTTGTGGAATAGGCCTCTACTTTCTCCATGGCTGTCCGGGCCGCGGGAAAGCGGCTTAATACTCCCGGTCCCAGCCACATGCCGATGCCATAGCCGATAAATCCCCCGGCAACAGATGCTGTCGTAGCCAAGGCAGCATAATAAATGGCATTGGCCGGATCAGCCAGGCAAAGCGGCACCAAAATAAGGTCCGGCATCAGCGGTGAAATAAACGATTCGGTGAATGTAACCACCGTCAGTCCCATCCAGCCCCATCCTAACAGCAGGTCAAGCCAGGGATCTACTGCAATCACCTTCTTTAGGAGACCGTTGAAAAAGGCCCCTGATTCGAGGATACAGATGAGTTTTGCAACGTGCTTCTTTAACTCATTCCAGGCTTAGGGGAGCGGCCCGTTTAAGCCGATTGGTTCCGACAGGCAGGGCCGTTGCTGATTCGTCGAACAGCCCGGCCTTTTGGGCGTCATTTTCCCGCAGCCACCGGACCATCATCACCCAGGCAATGATCAGGCCGGCTATGGTGCCCACTACAACCTGCAAATCGGTATGAGCGCTGCTTTCAACCCGCGACCAGGAAATAGCCGCAGCGCATGTATACCAGAGCCAGGTCCAGCGCGGATAAAAACAGGTCAGCACCAAGGCCATGGCAAAGGCATGGGCTGCATGGCCGCTGGGAAAGCCCATCGCTTCGCCGGTGGGGCGAAGCGTCCAGGCGAGGGATGCCCATCCCATCGTCTGAATGCCCAGTGCGATCAGCTTAAAACCCTGAACGCAAACCCAAATGAAAAAATTCAGCCAGAGAGTCAGGGGGATCACGCTTTTTATCCCCCTGCGGTACGCCCAATAAAGAAGATACAGGTTGGTACTCCATAAAAAAATGTCATTGCCTTGCAGACCGATCATCAGGGCCGCTTCCGTGACAAGCTCATTATCGCCTTGTCCAAACAGCAGAACATGCAGGATTGTAGCCAGACCAACGGCTATTCCCACTGTGACGGCAAAGATGTAACGTTTCGGCTTCCCGTAAAACTGATATTCCTGCAACATGACATGTACCCCTCCGTTATTGATCGCATAAAAGGCTTTTGCATTGGTTTCACCTATGTTTTATCATGATACCATAGGTGCCGGAGGGGATATGTTAGGGTAACACTAATATTGTGTAAATATCATAAGCCTGCATAACGGTATCGGAAGGTTCATCCAGTTTAACCGACTGATAAAAGCCGCTGTCATCAGAGGCAGCCAGCGGCAGGCAAAGCAGTTTCTTTCATCTGGGCCGGCAGCAGGGATCCTGTAGCAGGGTAACGATCATGATGGGTCACGCTCCTTAGGCAGTACAATTCATAGTGACAGTACTATATGTTCGGCAGAATATTTTACAATCCTTGAGGACCGGTTGAAAAAAGCGGTTTTAAAAGCCGGAGCCCTGTGAAAGCAGGCGCTCCGGCTTGTGATGCTGCCTTGATTTTCTGTTGCAATGTCCTAGGAGACCGTTGAAAAGGGTCCTATTTCAAAGCTGCAGATGAATTTTGTGCAGATTTCTAGGATATTCTTAAGTCCAGGCTTGCTCCCTGGCCGCCTCCTGGCCGGCGATCCGGCCGTTCACCAGGCAGTCGGTCAGGGCGCAGCTTCCCAGACGCACAGCGCCATGTATGCCTCCGGTGATCTCGCCGGCAGCATACAGCCCTGGAATCGGGTTGTAGTCCTGATTGATGACCTGAGCTTTGAGATTGGTGAGCAGACCACCCATGGTATGGTGAACCCGCGGCCATAGTCTGGCAGCGTAGAAAGGCCCTTCGATCGTGGGTTTGGCTCCTTCCAGGATTAAGCAGTCATGATCGGTGTCCTTGCCGTTCAGCACCATGGAGTTCCAGCGGCGGACTTCTTCCAGGAAAGGTCCTACCGGAATTTCATAGGCTCTAGCCAGTTCTTCCAAAGTGTCGTATTTCTTGACAGAGCCATTTTTCATGCCGGCTTCCAGTATTTTGGGCACTATCTGGCGTTGGACCGCGTAGGAATCACCCAGGATGACTACCGGATAGCCGAACTTCAGGATGGCGTCAGCTCTGACCTTGCGGTCGCCGGTTTCTTTAATAAATCGTTTGCCTGTTTTGGGGTTTACCATCGGCGCATAGCCCACCAGCCGCTCGCAGAACTGGGGCACATAGCCGAAGCCTTTTTCATCCGGACTGGTCCAGGGGCCGCATTGGATCCAGTCCATATGGATATCCATTGCTCCCAGTTTCAGCGCTTCCCGCAAAAGTTCGCCGGTGGCGCCGGCATGGTTGGTGCTGTCCAGATTGTCCGTCAGGCGGGGATCGTGAATCATACGCATTCTTACATCCTGGGAAAAACCGCCGGCAGCCAGCACCACCGCCTTTTTCGCTTTAATGAACGAGGTTGTGCCGCTGTTTTCATCGCCAAATTTGTAACCGGTCTTCACTTCCACGCCAAGGACCCGGCCTGCATCGTTCTGAATCAGCCGGACCACTTTGCTATTTTTGGCCACATTGACTCCTTTTTCTTTTAACCTGGCCAGCTCGGCTTTTACAATATCACCGCCGGAAGCATTGGCCGTGGCATGGGCCCGCGGCACCGAATGGCCGCCATGGAAGTTGACCCTGCGATATTTAACGCCCAGACTCATGGTCCAGTCCACAGTTTCACTGGATTTTTCCGCCAATAGGCGGACTTTTTCCACGTGGTTGAGATAAGAACCTGCTTTTAACATATCCTCCACCATCAGGTCCACGGAGTCCTTAATGCCGGCTTCGGCCTGCATTTTTGTTCCGGCGGCGGCCAGGTCGCCGCCGTTAATGATGGAGTTGCCGCCCGAAATCGGCATCTTCTCCAGCACCTTCACGCTGGATCCGGCGGCAACAGCCTCAATGGCGGCGGCCAGGCCGGCGAAGCCTGAGCCGACGACCACGACATCCGCCTCTTCCTTCCAGCTGACCGATCCGCCCTTGCCAGTGGTGGCAGCTGAACAGCCAGGCAGCACCGCCGCTGAGGCAATTGCCAGGCCGGCCGCTGCCGTTGTCTTGATAAAATTACGCCGGTTTAAATTTTGGTCCATGGAAGTCCCTCCTCTTATTTCGTGTAGTTTTATTGCGATTGTTTCCAATCGCTGCCAAGCTTCTTGAACCAGTCAAACTCATGGCACTGAGCGCAATATACTTCGGATGTCCGGTGCATTTTGTGGCAAAGACTGCAGTCGATCTCTCCCAAGTGAGAGTCGTGAGGATTACGATGATCATACTGGGTGGCGGTAACCGTCTGCTGCCAATCGTCCTGATGGCATTTGAGGCAGTCTTCCCGGGTGGCGCTGCGCTCTTTTAACGGATCTTCATACTGACCGGTCACATAGGCAAAGCCCTCATGCATCTTCTCCACGATAGTAGCCTGGTGGCAATCAGTACAGTTAACATTTTCAGCGCTATGCCTGGCGGCCAAAAGCGGCCCCTCTTTCCAGGACTGATAATAGGGTTCGATAATGTGACAATTAGCGCAAAATCTCGGATTCTCGCCGGCTTTCAAACCAGCGGCGACAATTGTTATTCCAAGGAAAAAGATCACCATGGCAGCGATGAGCCACCGCTTTTTTCGTAAAAAAAAGTTCTTAGGGGTTTCTGAATTTTGAGCATCGTGTTCTGTCATAACCGCTCTCCCTCCCTTCAGTCCAAACTAAATAACCCGGCATAGCCTTTTCCACCTTGGCATGGTATGATAGAAATATATCCCATACGCCAGAAGCGGTGCTTGCTGGGTATCATTAAAAGAATTTTGATAATTCACACGTTCGATGATTCACATATCGTTCCCTTTGTCATTCAATACAAATTTTTGGCAAAAATCTTGTCAAACTGTATATTTTTCATTTCGTGTTTTATGGAAAATCATAAGCGGAGGAAATAATCATACGGCAGGAGGAACAGCGTCATGGCTGGGACAGAGGACATAACCGTCTTGCTGACAAATTCCGTTTTGGAATTAAATCACCTGGAGAAAGTAATGGCCTATCTCCGGGAATCCACCCGGAAACCGGTAACCATCACCGATTATAAGGGAATGATCTATACCGGCAACGGTAAAAGGGATAAAGAGGCAGAATATTTTACCAACCATTACCTGTCTTTACCGGATTGGGATCAGAACCAAAGGCCATTTTATCATGAGCTGACCAGAACCTTATACTACCGGGTCGGCAGCGGGAATCAAGACGGCTTTATCATCGTGGAGGAAGTAGACCCGCCGGATTACGCCGTCTGCCAAAAGCCGCTGGAACAGGCGGCTCTGGCGGTGAAAACTTACTTAACCCGCGTAGCGGCTGTCGAAGCGATTGAAGATATGTACTTCCACAATTTTATTACCGATATACTGCTGCGAAATATTAATATCAAAGATCTGATGAAGCACAGCCATCCCCTGCTGAATCTGGACTTGGACAGCCTGTATTACGTAACTGTCATGGAACCGGGAATCTCTCTAAATAACCGGGAAATGCAGACGCTCCATTCTTATACCAAAGAATGGCTGGTTGACAATAGCCTGGATATTTTCTGCACGATTTGGGACAATCACTACTTGGTCCTGATTTGCCCGACGCATTATGACAAGAGGACTCTGGAGGTCGAGTATGGCTGGGACCGGCATTTGACCAATATCAAACGGCACTATGCGGACATCCGGGACAAGTTCAACTACCCTGTCGCCATTGGCATCGGCAATAAGTACACCATTAGCCAACTTCACCGCAGCTACCGGGAAGCGCTCTTCGCCCTGCACCTTTCCAAGCTGACCAGTAGGAAAAATGGTATCCGGCACATTTCTGACTTAGGACTCTTCACCCTGATTTGCAATAATGATCTTACTGATCTGAAACAGTTCTGCAACCGCTATCTAGGCTCAATCCTGACTTTTGACGCTGCCAATAACCGGGATCTCCTGGAGACTCTGCGCTGCTTCTTCGATGCAGACCTGGACAATAAAACAACGGCGGACCGGCTGCACCTGCATATCAATTCCTTCCGGTACCGCCTGAAAAAGATCGAGGAACTTTCCGGCCTGGACCTGCAAAAAATGGAGGACCGGACCAATCTGTTCGCGGCGCTGAAGGTGTATGAGCTGCTGCTGTCAACCGGCTTTATTAAATGATAAGCAGCCGGGTTCTAGCATACTCCTTGGACAGTGCACTCATCCTCTCTATCTGTTCGTAGGTTGCCGGTCCTGCAAGGTAAATTATGGATAAGCGTTAAGTCGGATTTATTAGTTGCGAAGATTATGGTAAAATAGGTACATAAAACTTCTAGGGGGTGAATTTTCCAGAATAGAAAACGAGTTGTTCTCGCAGAATGGTTTCAAATAAGCTTGAAAAACGGAGGATATTTGCTATGAAATTGGTTTCCAAGTTTGCCTTGTTACTGGCGGTCTTTGCGATGCTTCTTGTATCAGGCTGCTCTGAAAAAGAGAAAGCATTAGTGACTGCAGTAAAAGACGGTAATACCACTCAGGTGCAATCTTTGCTGGACCAGGGCGAAGACCCCAACTTAAAAGCCAAGGATGGCAAAACCGTCCTGATGCTGGCGGCCTATCAGGGACACACCGATGTTGCAAAAATATTGATTGACAAAGGCGCAGATGTTAACGCTAAAGACAAGGATGGCAAAACTGCTTTAATGTATGCCGCTCAACAGGGTTATATTGACGTAGCAAGACTGCTGTTGGAAAATGGGGCTGACATCAATGCTGTCGATAACAACGGCAAAACGGCCCTTCAAATCGCCCAAGACAACAATCAAACCAAAATGGTTGAATTTTTGAAGAACTGGGGTAAAAAATCCACTCCAGCTCCGGAAGCCCCGGCGCCCGTAACAGTCAGCAGCAAACAGCTGTCGTCAGTATACTTCGATTTTGATCAGGCAGCTCTCCGCGCCGATCAAGCTGGGGTAATGAACGACAATCTTAAACTTCTCAAAGAAAATAATAAAATGTATGTTATCGTGATCGGTCATGCCGATCAGTGGGGCGACCGGGATTACAACCAGTCATTGTCCGAGCGTCGTGCTCAAACCATAAAAAAATACTTTGTTGACAATGGCATTGCTGCCGACCGCGTCGTTGTTTATGCCTTTGGCGAAGATCATCCTCTCAAAAAAGGTCAGGACTCGGCCTCTTGGAGCGCCAACCGCCGGGTGGATGTCTTAAAATCGGATAACGTATTATCGAAAGAACAAGTTCTCACCATAACCATAAAGGACTAACGGACGTGCGTCGGCACTACGCCAACCTGACATAAGCACCGTAGCTGCTTAAAACATAACAATGAAAAGGACAGGCTGAGCCTGTCCTTTTCATTGCCGGCAATCTGACCAGGACTCGGTATCCGTCAGGATATCAGGGCCTGGTTTCTTTATTCTTCCCAATTTTTGCAGACATCCACCCATTTTAATCCCTGAGAATAGCGATACAATTCATCACAGGTTAATTCGATGGCCGAGTTGCTGCTGCCGCAGGCCGGGAAGATCGTGTCAAACCGTTTTAACGAAATGTCCAGATAGGTTTTGACCTCAGGGTTTTTTATGCCAAAAGGGCAGACGCCGCCCACCGCATGTCCGGTTTGCGCCAGCGCGTCCTCCGGTGTCAGCATTCTGGCCTTCAAGCCGAATTCAGCCTTAAACTTGACGTTGTCCACTTTGGCATCGCCAGCTGTCACTACTAAAATACAGCCTGTCTCCCCTTGAAAAGACAACGTTTTAGCAATCCGCGCCGGTATGACCCCGACTGCCTGAGCGGCTAGTTCCACCGTGGCGCTGGATTCGGCAAATTCCCGAATCTCTTTTTCTCTGCCGTATTGCCTAAAATATTCTTTCACTGCTTCAATGGCCATTTCTGATCTCCTTGTTTCGTTTAAATTCGAGCCACTTTTATTATAACGCATATTTCCCGGCAATATCTTCTATATTTTTCTATTGATCCCACGCAACTTATTCCGGCAGGCAAGAAAGACAGTTATGTTGAATATTACTAAAACCGGTATCTTAACCTTTGGAAGGAGGATCATAGTTGAATTTCAATCTACCGGAACTCACGGAATACTTTCAGACGCTTTTTAACCATGCCCATCTTGCGCGCCTGTCGGTATCACTCGGCATACTGGGCGCCTTTATCCTGCTGCAGAATCTTTTTGTCCGCTATATTTTCCGCTTTTTCTTCTCTATGCCCAGCATGGGCAACGCTTTCTTATTGCAGGCTTTGCAGAAGCCATTAAAGCATTTCTTTGTCTTTATGGGATTTTACCTGGGTTTGAAACACTATCTGCCCGCTGCATCTTATACTTTTTTAGATAATCTGGCGGCCACGGCTATTGTCGTTTTCACCGCCGACAGCGTCTATACCCTGATCGGTCTTTATGCCGCCGACGAGAAAGAAGTCTTTCGCCTGTTTAACAAAAAAATCGACAGCATTCTCATCCCCTTTTTCTCCAAAATACTCAGACTGCTGGTCATCGCCATGGCGTTTGTGGTCGTAGCCAGCAGATGGGGGTACGACATCAATGGGTTTATCGCCGGCCTGGGGCTGGGCGGTCTGGCCTTCGCCCTGGCTGCCAAGGATTTGCTGGCCAATATTTTCTCGGGCGTTGTGATCATCACCGATAAACCGTTTAGCATCGGCGATTGGGTTAAAACCGGCGATGTGGAAGGGACCGTGGAAGACATCAGCTTTCGCAGCATCAGAATCAGGCAGTTCGATGCATCTGTCGTCACAATTCCCAATGCCGGACTGATTAATTCGCCGATTATCAACTTCAGCCGGAGAACCTTACGCCGGATCTCTTTTAATTTGGAAGTAAGGTATGACACTTCCAGCGACAAACTAAAAAATTGTATAACCCGCATCGAAAAGATGCTTTTAGACCACAAGGGCATTGATAATAAAACGATTTTTGTGAGATTGAATTCTTTCGGGCAACATGGACTGACCATTCTTATCTATTGCTTTACAGCCACCGCCGTATGGGGAGAATACCTGAAGATTAATGAAGAGGTTCATTTCGAGATTATGAAGATATTGGAAGACGAAGGAGTAAAAATTGCTTTGCCCAGTCAAAGCGTCTATCTTGAAACCCGGAATCCCTCCGGCTCCGACCCGAATTGATTGTTAAGCCGGGCAAGAACCGGTCTGGCTCACCGGGCAAAAGTCCCCTTAGCAATCACCCGCCCCTGATCCATCATCTTCCTGCCTTTAGCCAAAACCACCTGCAGCTTGAGATCCCGGTCCATAACCAGCAGGTCCGCGTCGCTGTCCTGACGGATGCAGCCTTTCCGGGGATAGATGCCTAAGACTTTGGCCACATGGGCGGTAAAAAAAGGAATCGCCTGACCGATATCCAATTTTTCCTGTTGCACCAGATTTTTCAACACCATGAGGGATGCATCCAGACTGCCTATGCCTATGCCGATGATGTTTCCCGCTGAGTCGTATTGGGGGACGCTGCCGTTGCCGTCGGAACTGACGGTGATATTTGCCGCCGGAACGCCGTCCTTGATACACTCTGAGATCGCCCGACTGGGCTTAATTTTGTCAGCAGCCGTAAGTTCACCGAAGGATGTGATGTCAATGTGTCCCCCCAGTTTGGCAAATTCTTTGGCCTGCTCAAACAATTCTCTGGTACGGGTAACGTGGGTCGGCATAAATTGGGTAACTGGGATATCGGTTTCAGCTGCGGCCTTCATGATCATATCCAGCCGGCCTTTGCCTTCGCCCATGTGAATATGGACAATACCAGGCTTGCCGCTCAGCATGCCTGCCACCCGGGCGTCAGATGCCAGCCGGACCAGCTCGTCAAAAGTAAAATGTGACGAACGGTGATCCGACAAGGCCATCTTCACGCCGATGATCTTATCGATAAACATGATATCCCGGGCCACGCTGCCGGTAATGGTTACGCTGGGCGTCGTATAAGAGCCGGTATAAATGTAAGTAGTAATTCCTTCGGTTTCAAGCCCCTTGGCCTTGGCCAGAAGCGGCTCCACAGACCGGGCAATGCCATCGGTTCCCAATAAACCGACCGCCGTGGTCACACCGGCTTCAATGATCTTTTCCAGAGAGACTTCCGGCGTGCGGGTAGCAAATCCCATCTCACCGCCGCCGCCAATTAAATGGACATGGGGATCTATCAGCCCGGGCAGAACGACGCTCCCCCGGGCATCCAGGATCTCCATATCCGGCAAGCAGGCCGCCACGCCGCCAGGTTCAATGTTCCGGTCCAGGCGGAGAATTTTTTCGCCGGCAATCAAAATATCCTGCCGGCCAAGGTTTTCCGGAGCGTATACATTAGCGTTTTTAATCAATACCGTCAATCATACAACCTTCTTTCTCTGATTTTCCGGCTAGGCAGGCCGGTCTTTTTTAACCCATAAAGGAGTTTATTGTCGTTTGCCATAACTATTACATAATCTATGATAAAAGTGCGCCGTTTATTTGCGCATTCTTTGCGGAGGCTCCGCACTCACCCTGTTGTGCCGGCAAGCGCCGGGGAAAAACCGTGAAAATGGGAGGGGTTACCTTGTCAGCGCGCAAACCAATCATTGGGATCACCTGCAGCACCATACCTATGGAAGGAGCCGTCACGTCGGGAATAGCCAGGGCTTGTGTCAATATGGATTATATCACCGCCGTGACCCTGGCCGGCGGCGTACCTCTGCTGCTGCCGCCGATAACCGACGAGACTATTGTCCGGGAGCAGATCCTGGCCATAGATGGACTTATTCTGTCCGGCGGTCCTGATGTGGATCCTCTGCTGTTCGGAGAGGAGCCGCTGGAAAAACTGGGTACCGTCAATCATTACCGGGATCGCCATGAATTGCTGGCCATCCAGGCAGCGGAGGATTCGCGCAAACCCATGCTGGGAATCTGCCGGGGGATCCAAATGCTCAATATCGCTTATGGCGGCACGCTGTATCAGGATCTGTCGCAAATAGAAGGCTGCAGCATCAAACACTCTCAGACCACTGCCCAGCGGGACGCCTTGTGGCATACGGCGGATTTGGAACCGGCGTCGGCTCTGGCCGGCATCCTGGGACAGACGCAGCTCCCGGTGAACAGCTATCACCATCAGGCGCTGAAGGCGGTTGCTCCGGGCTTTAACGTGACTGCCCGCTCCAAAGATGGTGTCATCGAAGCCATAGAACGCCCGGGGGAGCTTTTTGTATTGGGAGTCCAGTGGCATCCGGAAATATTAGCGGCAACCAATCCGGCCATGCTGGCACTGTTCCGGGCGTTCATTCATGCCGCAAGCAACTAGGGAACCCTTGAAAAAGGCCCAGCTGCGTCACTTCAGCCTCCTGCGGGCGGACTCATTCATAAAGGGTTTCTTTTCGGCTTCATAGGCAACAGATAGTTTTTCTGTATCATATGAAAAAAGGACCCACGTCAGAGACGCGAGCCCTAGTGTTCTGTCACCTTAAAAGTTCAGAGCACTATTTATATCTCAGCCACTTTATCCGGCAGCACCAGGAATTGTCAAAATATACGGATCATAGCCCAATGCCATAATGTATGTAAACTGATGCTGCCGGACAAATGTACTGCTTTCTTGCCTCTATCATATCGGGTAAGTATGACAAAAATATGACAAATCTACCAAACGTGACTAAAAATAACTATGCAAATTCAGATGGCCAATTCCCTGACTCAGAATACGAAATAGCGGCTCATAAGACCGAAAAACAGCGCCGGGATTACTCCCGGCGCTACGTTTGTGCTATATTGGGTTGCAGATGGGCCTTTTTCAACAGTGCCTACCGCCTGTCCGGCAATCCGGTGAAAAGTCGTACCACCCAGAGAAATAATACCGCCCCAACGGTGCTAGTCACAATAGAACCGAGTGTCCCGTAAGACTGCAGGCCAAGTAAGCCAAACAGGAAATTCCCCACAACCGCTCCTATGATACCCACAACTATATTTCCTAAAACACCAAAGCCTTGCCCTCTTGATACCTGTCCGGCCAACCATCCGGCCACCATTCCAATCAATATCGACCATAGCATGCGCTCTACCTCCCAGGAAACATGTTTGTTTCTAGTTTTTCCTGGCAGATTTATTTTATCCGGAAACTCAGTATGGATATATCTATTATAAATAGGATCGAAAATGGCTCATAGGCCGCTCAACGGATGTTATCCGGTCAGTGGGAATTTTCGCTGAAAAAAGAAGTAATTTTCTCCATGGCCTGCACTTCATCAGCACCGTCGGCACATACGGTAATAATCGCGCCGTTACCGGCTCCCAGGGTCATCAGGCTGAGGATGCTCTTTGCATCAGCCTGCTTTTCCCCGAGCTTTACTGTTACCTTGCATTGAAATGATTTGCACAACTGGACAAAAAGGGCGGCCGGCCTGGCGTGAAGGCCGCCTGCATCGGTTAAGGTAATTTTTTGTTCAATCATTGTTTTATCTCCTCTCAGTTTAAAAGATCGAAGGATGCCGGCATTGTGCCGTCCTTTATTGGGTTAGGCATTGATATGTTCGCTATCAATTATCCAATAGCTTCAAATATGTGTCAAGTTCATGCTTCAATTCTGCTTCTACCAAAACGATAAAGTCCCGGCAGTCGCCAGTAGTATGAGCCTGATCCAAAGAATCATAGTACTCCGTCCGTAATTCCCGATGAATCACAACCGGCGGATAGCCATGCTTCATGAGTTCCAGATTCAAAAGCAGCCGGGAGGTCCTGCCGTTGCCGCCTGCAAAAGGATGTATCCCGACAAACCGGATATGAAGCTGAGCCGCCCGTTCTACAGGGTGCAATACTCTGCCGTCACCTTCATACCATTGTATCAGCCTTTCCATTTCCCCCGGCAGTTCGTAAAAAGGCGGCGGAATGTATTTGGCGCCGGCAATCCGCACATTCTCCCGGCGATATGCCCCTGCGTTTTCATCATCAATTTTGCTTACTATCAGATGGTGGATGTTCTTAATCTGCCACTCGGACAAAGATTCGTCTTTTTTAACAATCTCTTCAATGTAAAGAATCGCTTCCCGATGATTGATGACCTCCAGGTGTTCCCGCAGCGTCTTGCCGCCCACAGTGATCCCTTCCAGGACTACTTGGGTTTCGGCTAAGGTTAAGGTATTGCCCTCAATGGCATTGGAATGATAGGTCCACTCGATTAAAAGATGTTCCTGCAGGCTTTGGACGGTATGAACCGGCAATGGACGCTTGGCGTCAAGCAATTTCTTCCTTGCGTCGATCTCGGTAAACAATCCCACCGCCTCCTTTCAGTTCCATGCACTTCAATTGATGATCGCTGCAATCAGTATCCCCGTTAAAAGCGCAATGCTGATACTGGTAAATGTACCGACTAAAAAATACTCGGCAAAATTCTTTTCTTCCAGCCGCTTGTGCCGCGCCAGGGCTTTTCCCGCCACTACCAGGCCGATAGGCGCATAATGTTGCTGCAATACCAGAGTGAGAATCAACAGCCGCTCTAAATTGCCTATTGCTTCACCGGCGTTCTTTTTCCTCTGGTCCTTATTCATAGTATCTTCATTGATTCCACTCATTTTTAAATGAAGGTATTTGTCGAGCACTTTCTGAATAAGGATCGTTGCCCCTTTAAAATTGAATATGTACCCCGTCAAAACAACAATGAATTGAAATGCATCCTGGTTGGTTGCGTTCAAAAATACCGGGTAGCAGTCTGACAAAAAGCCGCCGAAACTCAGCGCAAATTGATTCAACTGAATATCTTTTATAAAAGAACAGGACAGTCCGATTAAAACCAGATGAAGCGCCTGGTCAGCCATAAACGACTCAAAGCCTTTGTCCTGCTCCCCATTCCGTTCATCATATGCGGTCTTACCTTTGTCTATAGCCCCATGGAGCAGGGCAAGCACTATGATGATCCCCAATAGACGACTGTTAAGATAAGGCAGAAGGAGTATGCCGCTTATCAGCAGATGATGCCCTACGTGTTGAAACATTCTTTGAAAGCCGGTTTTCTTTCCCACCGCGATTCCATCGCCCTGAAAAACAAAATCGGCTATGACGTGGCTCAGCACCAATAAAGCCAGAATCATGTTTATATCCACCACTGCCTCCCCATCCCTCTTATTTTACAGGATTCCCATCCTGTATTTTAAAAAACAGGGCGAGAATCCTGTTTTCACTATACAAGATCTAATGCCTATAATGGTCAATCCATTCTAAATAACTTGCTATTGCTTTTTGCGCACCGGTTATTTCCGGCATATAGGACCAGTTTACAATATTGGATACGCTTTGCTGTTTAATATCGAGATGTTCTGCAATTTCTTCCTGAGTGGAACCTTTTTCCAACAGTTCCAGGACTTGCTTCTGGCGCTTTGTCCTTTTTTTGCTGCAAGATTCAATAAAATATTGTAGGGAATTAATCATATCCGTCCCTGCCCCAACCTCTGGGAGAGCCGTACGATAAATAACGCCGGGTTTCTTCCGTTTGGCTTGCTCCACCGCCTTCCTGGCGGCATGGAACGCCGGTCCGTCCATGCCAATGGCCATTTCCCGATTAATGTCAGTGGAAATATCCCCGATGCCAACCCCGAAAACAAGATCAATGGGCGCCATTTCTCTGATTACAGTCTTAATCACTTCAGGCGCAGTCTGTACTCTTTTTAACAGCACCTGAAACTCATCTCCGATTGTCACTGTAAACGGTGATGCAATATCCGCCTGATATTGCCGGCAGGCTCTTTCTGCCACCGCCTGGAACTTTTTCTGAACTTCGCTTCTATCCGCTAATTTCCGTGAACCGACAATATCACCGATAATAGCGCAGTACAGCATATCGGAATCCCTCCCTCAGCATGATTACGGCAGGGGAAAAGCAAGACAAACCCTTACATTCATTCACTTCTAATTTTATTCGCTTATGGGAAGAAGTTCAATGTTTTAATATAAAAAACGAGAGCAGACTGAACGTCACTGCCCTGCTGTCACCCCAACCGGACAGGACTTCACACAATTAAAGCACATATATTGGTTGCCTATATGGGCGGCCTGGTGCAGCCGACCGTACCGTTCGCTGCGCAGCAATTCTTTCTGTTCTTCGGGGGAAGCAGCGCCGAATTCTGTCCAAAAGGCTATGTCCGTTCCCAGGCTGTAGGGCAGAGCATTTTTCAGGCATTTTGCCACATTGGTTTTGCCTTCCTGCTCTAGGGCTTTGACCGGGCAATTGTTTACGCAGAGATTGCAGTGGATGCAGAGATCTTGTTCAATCTTGGGCGATGGTTCCAATTCCAGGTCGGTTATAATGCTGACAAAGTTAACCCGTGTGCCGAAGCGGGGATGAACCACCAGATTATGACGGCCGAAAGTACCTAGTCCGGCAGCGATCGCCGCGTGCCTCTGGGAAAAATCAGCAATGCCCCTGCGGTCATGGCGGACTTCAAAAGGATAAGACAGAGGTACAGTAGCCACCTTGGCGTTAAACCTATTTTCCAGGAACCGTGCTGTCTTATAAGAAGCTTCCCGGGCATAAGCTCCCAGATCCATATATCCGTTTAAGGCAACGCTCCAACTGGGGCTTTCACAACTGGACAGCACCTTGAATGCCAAGACAATGAAAGATTCGGCCTCCGGCAAAAACTGGCGGATTTCGTAAGATTTGGGGTTCTGATAATCCCCCGCCCGCGCAAAGCCCACATCATCCACACCCAGGTTCAAAACAAACTCCCGGATCGCTTGCTGCATCAATCTTCACTCCTCATTCTTAATAAACGTGTATATGCACATAAATTCAGGCATAAATAATTTTACTGATTACTGCTGACAGCTCTGCGGAAATCATCCGCCCATCAGGGTACAAGAGCCTCCAGTTTGGATGATAATTCGATTAGCTTAATCAGCTCCTCTTGCCCCAGATATTCTTTCAGCGATACCTGCGCCTCTCCCCACAGCTCCCAGGCTGTTGCCATCGTCGCCTGGCCGGCCGCGGTGATCATAACCTGCCGGGTACGCGAGTCTTCGCCCGGCCGGATGACAATCAGCCCGGCATCCGTCAGTGGCTTCATATTGCGGTTCAAGGTCGTCCGGTCAATGCGCATCAGCTTGGCCAGGTTACTGATACTGGCCTGTTGGGCCACTTCAATATGCTGTAGCAGCGACAGTTGAACAACACTAAGCCCGCTGGGTTTTAACACCTCATCATAAAACTGGGTAACAGCCCGTGAGGCCCGTCGGACATTCATGCAGAGGCAAATGCTGGGGTATTTGGGGTAAACCTGAGAGATATGATTCATTGCTATGCCTTTCTATGGTGGTTGCAACCATTAAGTGTATATGCACATTTTATGTTTTATTATAGATCGTTCAGCGTAATACGTCAAGCAACTAAAGCTCCCGGGGCAAAACCCCAAGAGCTTAATTTCTTGCTGGCGAGGGCGTGTAGGAATCGAACCCACCAAGGACAGGAATACTGCCCCACAAACAGTTTTGAAGACTGCAGAAACCACCAGGTTCCATCCACCCCCAAGATTCTGTAAAATTATTGTAACATGCTTTTCAAGAAAGTGCCAGAGGGCAGAAGATTACAGCTTGAACTTGCCTATGGCTGTCTGCAGGTCTGCTGCCATGAGGGAGAGGGCCTGGCTGGAAGAAGAGATTTCTTCCATGGAGGCGGATTGTTCTTCGGCAGCGGCTGAAATGGTCTGGGTGTTGCCAGCCGTATCAGTGGCGATGCTTTTTACGCCATTAACGGATTTGACCACCTCGTCGCTGGAAGCGGAAAGTTGCTGGGCAGCGGCGCTGATCTCCTGAATCTGGCGATTCAATCCCTGGACTAGAATGACGATATGGTTAAATGTATCACCGGTAGCGGTGATGGACTTAGTGCCCTGTTCCACCTCGGCCGCTCCCTCATTCATAACCCTGACAGCTACGCCGGTTTCAGTCTGGATAGACCTGACGATATCAGCGATCTTCTGAGCGGCTTCCTGGGACTGTTCGGCCAGTGTACGCACCTCATCGGCAACTACCGCGAAACCTCTGCCGGCTTCACCGGCCCGGGCCGCTTCAATAGCGGCATTGAGCGCCAATAGATTAGTCTGCCCGGCAATACCGGTAATCACATCGACAATTTCGCCGATTTGCTGTGAACTGGCACCCAGCTTCTGTACTGCCTGAGCTGACTTATTCACCGTCTCGGTGATAGTCCGGATCTGACCGGTGGCCTGAGACACAGTTTCACTGCCGGCAACGGCCGCTTTGGCGGCATCATCCGAATAAATCGACACTTTTCCGGCAGTGGCTGCGATGTGGTGAATCGCTTTATACATATCTCCTACTATTGCTACGGAGCGTTCTGCCGCCGATACCTGATTAGCCGCACCGCCGGCCACCTGGGCTACGTTTCCGGCTACCTGGCTCGCCGCCTGGGCCGACTGTTCGGCAATCGCAGTCAGTTGCTGACTGGATGAAGCCACCTGTTCCACCGATCTGCGCACCTGTGACATCAAGTTTCTAAGGTGCTCTGTCATAGTTTGAAAGGATTTCACCAAATCCCCGATTTCGTCATCACCTTTATAATTCAAAGAGCGATACGTTAGATCCCCGTCCGCAATCCGGTCAGCAACGATGACCACACCCGCCAGAGATCTGGCGATCCGACGGGAAATCCAGAATGAAAAACCAACCACCAAAAGAAAAATAAGAGCATTTAAACCCATCACCGTATTCTCAACAATAATCACCGAAGCATGATTTTCTTCCTTTTTTACGGCAACTTCATTATCAATAAATGCAAGAAACATCCTGGTAATGGCATCAATCCCTTCAGCCCGTTCGGCAATCGTGGCGAAATACTTAACTGTATCTTCTTGTCCTATTTTATCCCGGACCGAAATCCCATTGTCTAAGATCCGGACATAGTCTCGGATAGCCAGCTGCCAGACACTAAACTCACGTTCAGCCTCAGGTGACTGCATCCGTGTCCCCAGCGTTGCCAGCAGAGCCTGCATCCGCTGCTGTGAATCCCAGTATTGCTGCAGGTTACGTTTATCCGCAGACATCACATAGGACCTCACCTGTGTGCTTTGATTCCAAAGCTCGATATTGACTCCTTTAACATCTTTGATCAATGAAATCGAATATGATAGCAATTGTTCATAGCTGCGTTCAATCTGTATGACTTTGTAATAAGCAAAAGCATTAACCGCCGTAAACGCCACTGCCACGGCAATCGAACACGCCAAAATCTGGGCACCTATGCTGAGCCTGATTTTCAATCTCATTTCATCCTCTCCTTGGTTCTGATTTGATTCCCTCCACTCCCGATTGCAGATATCCGGCAGAAAACTTTGACATTATTTTAACACAGTATTCATAAAATTTCGATAAAGATTTCTTTTCATAATAAAACCACGAAAGCAAGTCCAATAGCAGTGGACTTGCTTTCGTGGTTATGTTCAAATTATATTCATGGACTAGAGGAGGGCCGTTACTCTTGCATCACTGGTACGAATCCGCATAGCATTGTCCAATGGATAGATCAAGATCTTGCCGTCACCAATCTGCCCGGTGCGCGCTTCGATAGACACGATTCTCACAACCTGCCCCACCCTGTCATCCGGTGCGACGATTTCGATTTTTACTTTTGGCAATAAATGAATGGCATATTCACTGCCGCGGTATACTTCCACATGGCCCCGCTGCAGGCCACAGCCAACGACCTGGGTTACAGTCATGCCGCTGATTCCCATTTTACCGAGTGCCTCTTTCACATTCTCCAACTTATCCGGTCGGATGATGCACTCTATTTTTTGCATACTCTCACCCTAGCCTTTCTTAGATTCCTGGATCATCCGAAGCCACCCGCCCAGACCGGGTCATCGCATCAAAATGCAAAAAAGCTTACAGACACTCTGTCCCGTAAGCTTCACTGCTTTACCGATCAGTATTTAACTGTTACTAATATACCATATCGTTGCATTGATTGCAATATCAAAATGACGCGCGGAATAGACTATCCATTTATATCCCTGCCCCATGCCGGCTGCTTAGTGACATTCAGCGGTTTTGTTTAACGGGGTATTGATGGACTTTCGCACAGGCCGGATTACATTTGCCGCAATTGCATTCTGTTTTGCCATGGCTGGCATTCCAGGCCAGTTTGCCAACATAACCGACTGCGGCCAAACCCACCCCATAAAGAATGAGTTGTTCCATGATCATATTCCCTCCCGTTCCTGTTTTTATTATTGGGCAGCTATCATCGATAACTGCTAATCAGCTTATATGGAATCAGCGACCTCGACTTCAATAAAATCAGCCTCGGCTTTACGCAAAGACAGATTAAAACCTTTGAGTTTGATTTCCATCGGATCTCCCAGGGGAGCATACCGTTGCACCGCAATCTTGGTCCCAGTCACAACTCCCATATCGACAATCCGCCGCTGAATAGCACCGCCGCCCCGTACCTTTTTTACCTGGCCGATTTGCCCCGGAAGCAATTGACTTAATGCCTTGACCATTTTTTCTTCCCCCTGTCTCTCGAGATATTGAATTTCATTCTCAATCCATCCTCATCATACCCCTTACCCGCTCCTTTGTCAACGGACCGTTCATGAACCCTTTCGGCATCTCTACCGGTAAAACCGGCTGCAATCAAACTCGGCTCGTTTCGTTTATACCTGCTTCATTCGCCATTTATCACCGGGTTTCTTACTCGATGCAGTGACAAAAATCAGGTTTCGGTTCATATCATATAGCAGAGAAAACATCCCGGAGGTACATAATGGATATAAATCCCCAGCCCATTCCACTGTCCAATCTGGCTGTGGGCGCAGCCTGCAAAGTAGCTTCGATCGAAGTAAGCGGATTGCTGCGCCGCCGGGTGCTGGATCTGGGTATTGTCCCGGGCACTGCTATCATCTGCATCCGCACCAGCCCTGCCGGCAATCCGACAGCTTATCTGGTCCGTGAAACCTTAATTGCCCTGCGTAATGAGGACGCGGCGCAAATTTTAGTCTATCCTGCCTAGAGATCCTCGATAAAGGAGGGTCTTTCTGAGATAGCATAAAAAAGATCCCGCCAAAAAGCGGGCGGGATTAAAATGGAGTAATCGTAATTTTGTAAGTTATCGGATGACATCCACTCCCATAAAGGGACGAAGCGCTTCCGGCACGATGACGGAACCGTCCGGCTGCTGGTAATTTTCCAGGATAGCCGACACGGTACGGCCGATGGCCACACCGGACCCGTTCAGGGTATGCACGTATTCCGGCTTGGCTTTAGGCTCCCGGCGGAACTTGATGTCAGCCCGGCGGGCCTGGAAGTCTTCGAAATTCGAGCAGGAAGAAATCTCCCGGTAGGCGTTAAAGCTGGGCAGCCAAACTTCCAGATCATAGGTTTTCGCCGAGGAAAAACCCATGTCGCCGGTGGAAAGCAGCATGACCCGGTAAGGCAGGCCCAAAAGCTGCAGCACCTGCTCGGCGTTATTCGTCAATTTTTCCAGTTCATCATAGGACTGCTCCGGCAAGCTGAACTTCACCAGTTCCACTTTGTTAAACTGGTGCTGGCGGATCAGCCCCCGGGTGTCCCGTCCGGCTGCTCCGGCTTCGGCCCGGAAACAGGCGCTGTAGGCCGTATAGTATAGAGGCAGATCCTTAGCCTCCAAAATCTCCTGACGGTGGTAGTTGGTCACCGGTACTTCGGCGGTCGGAATCAGGTAATAATCCAGTCCTTCCAGCTTAAACATGTCTTCGGCGAATTTAGGCAGCTGGCCGGTGCCGAACATGCTGTCCTTATTGACGATAAACGGCGGGAGGAATTCGATGTAGCCATGCTTGCCGGTATGAAGGTCCAGCATGAAATTAATCAGCGCGCGCTCCAGTTTTGCTCCCAGACCCCGATAGAAGGTAAAGCGGGCCCCGGTAACTTTGCCGCCCCGCTCAAAATCCAGAATTCCCAGGCTTTCACCGATATCCCAGTGAGCTTTGGGTGTAAACTCGAAATTTTGGGGATTGCCCCAGCGGCGTATCTCCTTGTTGCTGTGCTCATTCGGCCCCACCGGCACAGAATCATGGGGCACGTTAGGAATATTCAGCAGGATATTCTCCAAGGCTGCTTCCGTCTCTTTTACTTTATTGTCCAGTTCCCCGATCCGGTCACCCACCTGACGCATTTCTAAAATCTTTGCGTCGGCATTTTCCCCGGCCTTTTTCATCCGACTGATCTCCTGGGAGACAGTGTTGCGGTTATTTTTCAACGTTTCCACTGCCAATAAAAGTTCGCGCCGTTCTTTCTCCAGTGCCTTGAATTGGTCCAGGCTGACGGCTGCACCCCGATTTTTAAGTGCTGTCTCAACTTTGTCGGTATGGTCTCTGACAAATTTCATGTCCAACATTAATGATTCCCCCTGATATATAGTAGATTGGTTGACGTTCAATAAATAAAAAACTCCCGTCCACTATAGGGACGAGAATTGATTCCCGCGTTGCCACCCCGGTTGACCCGACCAGTCCGCTCATCCACGCTGTAACGGGCGCCTTCCCGTACGGCTCACCGCCGTCCGCTCCAAGGTGGATAACCGGTAGTATTACCGGCTTGCACCAGCCGCCGGTTCTCTGAAAAACACTTGCCGATCTTGCCTTTTCACCGCATTTAACCATGATCTATAGCCATAGTATATTTTCTTTTATTTTACCTTATTCACGCTGGGATGTAAATACTGGCAAGCTTTTTGGGCTCTAAAAAAGACTGCTAGCAGCGGTCTCTCTTTCATATAATTTAGGAGTTGTTGCAAACCTAGCCGTAGTCTCGAATCTGGGATCGTTCAAAAAAAGTTCAGATGCCAGGCGCACCCACAGGAGGCTGAAGTGACGCAGATGAGCCTTTTCAACGGTCCACAGCGATTTGGGGGTTCCCGTAGAGAATCGAGGTGATGGAATGAGCCGATCCCAACTGCTGGCGAGCATACAGATCGCCTTTACCTATGTAAGCACCGTCATTGGGGCGGGATTTGCCTCAGGCCAGGAATTACTGCAATTTTTCGCCGCTTACGGATTGTATGGTCTCATTGGACTGGCAATTGCCAGTTACGGATTCTTCCGCTTAGGCCCTTATATTATCGAGTTGGGGCACCGTCTCCAGGCCACAGGGTATCATCAGATCCTGTATTATGTCTGCGGCCCCAAACTGGGGGCTATCCTGGATGCTTGCACCGCTGTCTTTTTGTTCAGCGGACTGAGCATCATGCTGGCTGCGGCAGCCACCATCGGACGGGACTTCTTTAACCTGCCCTATGCCGCCGGCCTGGCCGTCATGACCGTCGCCCTTTTGATCACCATGATGGGCGGCATCCGGGGCATCGCCTCGGTCAATATGCTGCTGATGCCGGTTATGATCTGCTGTTCGGTGGGAATCAGCTTTTATTCTCTGGTGCATCACGGGGTCGAAGCCGTACCTTTGCTCTTCATCGAAGCGGAACCGCTTTCCTGGCGGTTTATTCTGTCCGGGCTGCTTTATCTTTCTTATAATATGGTGCTGGGCGCCAGCATTTTGGCTCCTTTGGGCAAAGCCGCGCCGGAAAAAACAGTCCGCCAACGAGGCGGACAATTGGGCGGTTTAATATTGACTTTGCTGGCGTTTTGGCTGACGGCGGTCATCTTAATCCACTACCCTCAGGTAGTGACCTCGGAAGTGCCTATGTTATCCATCGCCCAGTCTCAGCATTGGGCCAGTTACCTGCTGTATGCGGCGGTACTGCTGATGGCGATTTACACCACTACCATCGTCAACCTGTACGGCGCGGCGGATAAGTTGGCCGGGGTCGGACGCTGGCCCTTAAACCGCTGCGTGCTCATCGTTACTGCCGCCGGTCTGGCTTTCAGCGGTCTTGGCTTCACCGCCCTGCTCCGGACTATTTATCCTTTTTTCGGGCTCCTGTCCCTTTATTTTACCTTCAGGCTCATGTGGCTGTCATATCGAGATAGTTAATGGCGCTCAATACCGCCACCAGCCCTTGGCCGGTGGCCCGGGATATCTGCAAAGGCTTGCCGGTGCAGTCGCCGGCGGCGAAAACGCCGGGAATGCTGGTTGACATGTCGGGATTGACCTTGATGACTTCACCGTTGAGTTCGATGCCGGCGAGAATATTCTCCACCGGATCAGACTGGCGCAGTATGAAGATGCCGGCTACATCCAAGCTCTCTTTGTCGGTAATAAGCTGCCCTACCGTATCCTTGCCGGTAATTTTCTGAGGCCGCTGCTGCCTGACAACAATATTGGACCGCTCCGGCTTAAGTTCCTGCTCCGGTTTATACTGAGGCAGATAGTATACATTGCGGCAGATTTCCCCCAAAAATTCAGCCTCATGCTCGCCTTCCGCCGTATAGGATATCACGGCCACATCCCGGTTCCGGTACAGCATGCCGTCACAGGTAGCGCAGTAGCTGACGCCCCGTCCCAGATATTCCCGTTCCCCGGCAAACAAGGCGGTGCTGACTACCCCGGTAGCCAGGATGACAGTTTTTGCCTGATAGGCATCGGTAGGAGTAAGCAGGTTGAAACCTTCGCCGGCAGGAAAGACGTTTACCACTTTTTGTTTGACCAGATGGGGTTCAAAATGCAGGACATGATCGACAAACTGTTGCATCAGATCTTTCCCGGAGATCTCGGGTATGCCCAAATAATTATGCACTTTATGGGCTTTTTGCAGTTTCAGGCTAAAATCCAGATGTTCGAACAACAGAATATTTTTGTTGCGGATCCGTCCGGTTAAAGCTGCTGAAAGTCCGGCCGGCCCACCGCCGACAACCGCGATATCGTAAATTGTTTCTGACATACAATCCCCCCTTGAAAAGTTTAATGGGAATGAGGTGGCCTCAATGGCTTCTTATCGGATTACCCGTGTGCCGTGCCCGATGATTTTTCGCTTATTTTTTGCCGCCGGCGTCTGTTTCGGCGGTGGGTTGGGAATCTTCATCGGATTGGTGGAAAGAAATGTACTGGGAATCGTCGGCGGGATGTTTCTCGGTTTGTTCTTCGGTTTATGTTCGGCTGCAGCCGCCACGTTTTATGCATTTGTTTTTAACACATTTTCGCCCTATACCGGCGGCCTGGAGCTAGAGATGACGGCCAGCCCCTCCGACTTCCCTTTGGCACCGGCTCCGCTTCAGCCTGAATGCCAGCCTGAAACAGAGCAACCGCCAAAGCTGTGGGAGCAAACGGCCTTATTTGACCCGCCGCAAGAGGAAACGCCCCAACAGCCTGAGGAGGAAAATTAACCGAGATCGGCGGCTACCTTCTTCATCCTCTCCCGAATCGGCAAGTCATAGGGGCAGCGGCTCTCACAAACGCCGCATTCAATGCAGGCCGAGGCTTTGGCCGGCAGGGAGGCGTAACGCTGGGGAATGGCATCGGTCATGCCGTAGCGGACATACTGCAGGTGATAAATAAAAGTGGTGGGTATATCGATATTCACGGCGCAGGGCATACAATAACCGCAGCGGCGGCAGAAATTGGAGCCGATCGTTTTGGCTTCCTCCGCCAGTTCCCGCTGTTCAACCGCAGTGAGCGGGCGAAAATGCTTTGCCGGCGCCAAATTTTCTTCGATATGCTTCACTTCGTCCATGCCGGGGATGGCCACCACATTATGGGCCAGGATAAACCGGAGAGCCAGTTCGGTTTTGGTAATCTGACCGCCGCCCAGCGGTTTCATGGCAATCTTGCCAATATCCAGGGAGTCGGCCAATGGGAACAGTTCTTCCAGCGCCCCTGTTTCAATACAGTTGAACGGCACCTGTACCGTACTGAATTCATTAGTTCTTAAAGCCTGAATCAGCAGCGGAATGCTGTGACCGGTTACGCCGATAAAGCGAATCTTACCGGCGGCCTGGGCCGCTTTCAGGCCTTCCAGCGCTCCATCGGGAGCCAGTACGGCGTCTAAGTCTTTCTGCTCTTTAATATTATGGATCTGATACAGATCAATAGTATCCGTCTTCATATTGCCTAAGCTGATGTCAATATCCTTGAGTATGCCTGCTTTTGTCCGGGCCATGCTCTTATCAGCCAGGTAGTACTCCTTGCGGCGGGATGAAATGTACCGGCCGATTTTGGCCTCACTGTCAGTATAAGCCCGGGCTGTATCAAAAAAATTAATGCCTGCGTCCAGCGCAGCATGGAGCACCGGTCCCGCCTCATCCATGCTGCAGCGCTGTATAGGCAGTGCTCCAAAGCTAATGGCGGTTACCTTCATATCGGTACGCCCCAATCGCCTCATTTCCAACGGTCATTCCTCCTTTTATTTTACCCATCTATTCGCGAACTGCAGCCCAAATCCTGCCGCAGCTATGATATCTTTTCCGTACAAAGAAAAAATATCCGATGACATTCCGCCACCGGATACTAAAACCGTTTCCTTATTATACGATTTTTTCCCCATGATACCGTTCGCCGCCCGCATCCGGCAGGATGCGATAGCGTTCGGTCCAGAGGGTCTTATATTTGACCGCCTGGGCGTGGAGTTTGTCCCATTCCTCAGGAATGGATTTTATGACCTTGGCCGGGAGACCGACAACCAATGAATAGGGCGGGATAACCTGATTTTCCCGGACCACCGCACCGGCGGCGACAATACTGCCTTTGCCAATGACCGCGCCATTCAGAATCACAGCTCCCATGCCGATCAGGCAATGATCCTCGATGGTGCAGCCATGAACGACCACATTATGCCCAACCGTCACAAAATCGCCGATCTTAGTGGCAAGAGAGTCAGCCACATGCACCACACTGTTATCCTGGACGTTGGAGTAGCGTCCGATCTCAATCTTGTTCACATCGCCCCGGACAGTGGTATTAAACCAGACACTGCTGAATTCTTTCATAGTCACGGCGCCGATCACCATGGCTCCGTCAGCAATAAACGTCTTAGGGTCCAAAGTAGGCAAAATGCCTTCAAATTCTTGAATCATATGTTCACCTTCCGTTTCCATATCCGTATCTGATATCGGATGAAGGAGGACCTGGAAGGCCTTTCCTTCATCATATTCTACGATACCACAAATTACGACAAATGTTAACTATGTTGTAATTATGATTATATTAAGTGGATTACCATGGCGTCCCTCAGCTTCGGCTCAAACCAGGTGGATTTGGGAGGCATGATTTCTCCGGCATCGGCAATGGCCATCAGTTCCTGAATCGAGGTGGGATAGAGGGAAAAGGCTACGGCATAGCGGCCGCTGTCCACCAGGCGTTCCAGTTCCTTCATGCCCCGAATGCCGCCTACGAAGTGGATTCGCTTGTCGGTGCGGGGATCTTTGATGGCGAGAAGCGGCGCCAACAGGTTCCTTTGCAGGATGCTTACATCCAGGGCTCCCACCGGATCGTCCGGATCAAAGGAGTTGGGTTTCGCCGTCAGCTTGTACCAGCAGCCCCCCAGATACATGCCGAGAGTATGGGCAGCCGAGGGTTTATATGCGCCACCGCCGGCCTTTAGTTCCACGATAAACTTCCGGGAAATTTCCGTCAAAAAACCTTCCGGGCTCCTTCCGGCCAGATCGGTCACTGCCCGGTTATAGTCCATGATCTGCATCATATCGTGAGGGAAAATAACCGCCAGGAACCGATTATATTCCTCCTGACCGTTATGTCCCGGATTGCTTTTCCGCAGGCTCTCCCGAACCCGGGCGGCGGCAGCCGAGCGGTGATGGCCGTCGGCAATGTACAAAACGTCAACCTGCTGAAAGGCGGCTTCAATGCGGCTGCACAAGGCCCGGTCCGCTACCAGGTAAAGAGTGTGGCTGATGCCGTCTTCCGTCATAAAATCATAAGCCGGCGGTTCGGCCATGGCTTGGTCAATCAACCCGCTGACTGTATCTGTGGCTTTATAGGTCAAAAAAACCGGTCCGGTCTGAGCACCGGTGGCCCGGATATGATCCACCCGGTCCTGCTCCTTGTCTGGCCGGGTCAGTTCATGTTTCCTGATAATATTATGCTCATATTCTTCCGCCGAAACCGCTGCCACCAAACCAATCTGCACATGGTGCCCCATTTTTTGCTTATACACATAAAAACAAGGCTCTGAATCCTGGCGCAGGATTCCTTGGGCGATAAATTCCGCAAGGTTGTCCTTGGCTTTCTCATAAACCCGGGGGGAATGAATATCGATCTCCGGCGGCAGATCCACCTCGGATTTTGTCACCCGCAGGAAACTGTAAGGGTTCGTTTTGACCAAGGCCCGAGCCTCATCCGAGTCCATTACGTCATAGGGCAGGGAAGCCACGCGAGACGCCAGTTCCGGCGCCGGCCGCAAGCCGCAGAAGGGTTTCACAACCGCCATTTTCTTCTCTCCTCCGTCATTTGTCATTTGCCATGTCATATTTATGATTTTTAATATATATGTTCTTTCCGGTCAAGTCAAGTGCGCTGCCGCAAAAGATACAGACCTGCCCAGAAACAGACTGCCTGCCGGATTCCCGGCAGGCAGTCTGTTTGCAAAAGGAAAGGGGAAAAGATTATAAGAAAATCTTGGCGCCAGGGCCCAGCGGCAGGTCCAACACAATAAACAGGATCAACCAAGCTGTCCAGCATACCAGGAAAGCAAGCGCATAGGGCAGTTGGGTGGCCATCAGGGTCCCCATGCCGGCGGTCTTTTCCTCGCTCTTCAGGTAGCGGGACATAATGCCCAGCATAACCGGCACGTAGTAGTTGAGCGGAGTCACAGTGTTGACCGAGCTTTCGCCGATCCGGTAGGCTGCCTGGGTTAAGGCAGGCTCATAACCAATCAGGCCAAACATCGGCACAAAGACCGGCGCCAGAACCAGCCACTTGGCCGAGCCGCTGATTACAAACAAGTCAACAAATGCCGCCAGCAGGACGAAAGAGATAATCAGCGGGATTCCGGTAAAATCCAACGCTTTCAATACCTCGGCGCCTTTAACCGCCATAATCGTGGCGATATTGGATTTGGTAAACCAGGCCACAAACTGGGCGGCGGAAAAGGCAGTGACGATAAAGCTGAGAGACCCGGCCATGCCTTGGGTCATCAATTTGGTAGCGTCGCCTTCTTTCTTGATGATGCCCTTGCCATAGCCAAAGGCAACGGAAATACAGAGGAAAAAGAAGAACAGGATAGGGATGATACCGTTTAACAGAGGCGACGCAGGCAGAATCGAGTGAGTTTTCGGGTCGCGCAGCAGACCGGTTTCGGGAATGAGCATGCCCAGCAGGATGAGGATATACACCACGGCGGTCCAGCCGGCATATTTCAAACCTTTATTTTCTTCAGGCGTCAGTCGGTGCTCGGCAGTGGAGCCAGCTCCAAGGTCCATATAGGGCATGAGTTTATCCAGGCGGGGGGCCACAACTTTTTCGGCCACCAGGGTGCCGACAACCGTCAACATGATCACTGAAGAACTCATCAGGTAATAGTTAATGAGAGGATGAACCGCTACCTTGGCTGTCTGAGGAACGATGCCAGTGGCCGATTGAGTAATACCGGCCAGCAGCGCGTCCGTGCCGGCAGGCAGGAAATTGGCGCTAAAACCGGCTGAAGTGGCGGCGAAAGCAACCGACATTCCCAAAATGGGATTGCGGCCCATGCCGGCATATACCGCAGCGGCTGCGGCCGGCACAAAGACCATGGAAGCATCGGAAGCTAGATTGCCATTGATCCCCAGCAACATGACAGTGGCGGTAACCGCCCATGGCGGCACTCCCATCATGACCTTACGGACAAAGGCGCTGATAAATCCACTGGATTCGGCCAGACCCATGGCCAGCATCATGGTAACCACCAGACCCAACGGCGGGAAATTGATAAAATTCTTAATCATGTCAGTGAGAATATAGCGGAAGCCGTCAGCCGTCAACAAGCTGGAAATCTTGACCACCTGGGTTTTGCCGCCTTGCCCGACAAAGGAAACGCTTGTGCCGTCAAAAACCCAGGAAATGAGTAAAACAAACAATCCTAATAATGCGAAAAGTGTAAAGGGAGTCGGAAACTTGTTACCGATAAATTCGACGACGTTAAGGAAACGCTGAAAAAAGCTCTCTTTTTCTGTTGAATTTTGCACCGAAACAGGATTAGACATAAGCTACCTCCTCTGTTATATGAGATCGAAACTGTTGCGCATCAGACATAGAGCCGCGCCTCATCCCCCCTTTGGCTTGTATGAGTTTGATAATAGGAAAGCGCATTTAACGCTGTCCGGTACATAAGGATAGCACCTGTCAGCAGACAGCTTTCGTCAATATCAAAACGGGAATTGTGCAAGGGATGCTGTTCCCGGCCGGCCGATACGCAGCCCAGCCAGAGGAATGCTCCCGGAATCCGGGTGAGATAGCGAGCAAAGTCCTCGCCGCCCAGCACCGGCGCAAGATCGGTGTGAACACCGCTTTCCCCCAGAAGATCTTGTGCCGCCTGGGCGAAGAACGAAGTTGGTTCTTCCCAGTTTTTCAATCCGGGATAGCCAAAATCATATTTCAGATCAAACCGTCCGCCATGGGCCTGAGCAACGCCTTCCAGCGCACGTTTCATGCGTACGGGAATTTCTTGTCGCACCGATTCTCCCAGCGTGCGCACTGTCCCTTCCAGGACAACTTCTTTGGGAAGCACATTGTAACGCTCGCCGGCGGCAATGGTCCCGATATTCAGGGTTGCGACTTCCAGGGGACTGATCTGACGGTTCATGATATGGTTAAACCCTTGTATGGCGTCACTCATCATGGCAACAGCATCAATGCCCTGATGGGGCATTGCGCCGTGGGCGCCTTTGCCGAAGAGCTTGACCGTAAACCGGTCGGAGGCGGCCATAATCCGTCCCGAACGGATACCCACTTCCCCGGTGGGCAGTTCAGGCCAGACGTGCAGGCCGAAAATCGCATCCACCGCCGGGTTGTCAAGGGCCCCGTCATCCATCATCGCCTGAGCACCGCCTACCGGCGCGGCTTCTTCCGCCGGCTGAAAAATAAGCTTGACTGTACCGGCGAAATCGGCCTTTTGGCGTAGCAGTTTGGCAGCACCCAGCAAGATCGCCATATGGGCGTCATGACCACAGGCATGCATGACGCCGTCATAACGGGAACGATAAGGTGTCTCACTGTCTTCATGAATCGGCAGGGCATCCATATCCGCCCGCAGCGCCACTGCCGGGCCGGGCTGCTTGCCCCGTACAATGCCTACCACTCCCGGATGGTTGGTAAAGGTTTGATATTCGATTCCCATCCTGTCCAAGGCCTTTTGAATCACTGCCGAGGAGCGCCGCTCTTGACCGCTGAGTTCGGGATGAGAGTGAAAGTCCCGGCGCCAGTCTATCAACATCGGCAACATATTCTGTACATCTTTATCGATTTCCACGATAAAACCACCTTTTGATAATGCATTGAATCATTCATGTCAATATGTGCGATACATTTGTTTGATTATTGTACTATCATTTTCGGACTTTTTAAAGTCATTTCCGTAAATATCGCAAAAGGATCACCATGATGCTCTCTGATTCAGAAAATAAAAAGACCTCTGTACATCGTAGTGTACAGAGGCCTCGTTGCCATTAGTTGTAACTTATTTGCTTTGTTATATTATAATCCGGAAGAAGTATAACTGTCAATCCCATTCTTATCCGCCGGAGTATCTGAACTCGCCTTGTTCCGGGTAAAATCCGTCAATTCCCGGGTAAGAAGCGTATATAGTTTACGGGGCCTCCCTTTAGTCACTGCTTCCTCGCCGGTAACAGAGGCCAATCCCTGTTCCACCAGCCCGGCCAAGAGACGACGGGCATTACGGGTTGTCATGGATAGATACAGGGCCAGGTCATCTGCCGCAAAGGAACCCTTGTCCAGCTTGGCTACTGCCGCCAGCAGCCGGTTCAGAGTAGTCACGGAAATTCCCAGCCGCTGAGCCAAATCCCGGCTTTGAGCATCGTCGCTACGAAGATCATAACGGAGATGTGTCGCAGAGTTCAAAGGGCCCACCACACTGCGGTCGTCCAGAACCACCATCCATTTGCCCCGCCCCTGCCGTCGGGCCAATCCCAGGGCAATATGAGCATTTTTTTCGGCGGCGTGGGCGGTAGTGCCAAACCCGATACCGCCGCTGATGCTCACATCCAGCTGTCGGATAAATTCTTCCAGCAAGGGCATAACGGTAAAATTCCGGGTCACTTCATCCACAATGCCCCGGGTGGAATAGATCACATACCGACCGTTGCCGTGCGTCACGGTGGACCCCCTGACCCTTTCGGCATAATCCACCAGAAGGTCATTCACCTTAATCTCCACCCGTTGGACCGCGTAGGCTGACATGGCATCCCGGACAAAGTCGCCATACCCGTCAATTTCGACGATTTGAACGGCAATCTGGCTGAGTTTAAACCGGATGGCTTCCGATGCGCTTACGGCAATGTCCAGCATCATGCGGATATTCTCCCGGGTCGGCCAGATCCGAAATGCCGGCACACCCTTTTCTTTCAGTTCCAGATAAGTGGACAAAAAACAGGTGACTGCGGCCTGAATTTTTCCATTTTGCCATAAATCATAATGAAATTCGGTCATTTCTTTGGCCGAGACAATCCCTTCGTAGTAATTGATATAAGCTGACGGCATCTGCAGTTCAATGTCGGCAAAGGCTTCTTCAATTTCCCGCCGGCTGAAGGTATCGAAACTAATGCTCTCGATGGCCTTTTTTTCGATATAGGTTATTTGCAGCAAGGCCCGGTAAAGGCTGGTCCCGGTATGAGGAATATAAAAAAATGGCTTGCCGGCAGAGCGGGCATTCATGGCGTGGCTATAAGGGACCTTGCCGGAAAACAGCCATACGTCGGCTTCCCGCTCCCGCTCGGCCAAAATGGCGGCTACCTGGCCGGCATCCTGGTAGACCATGGGAACGGCTTCAATCATATCACGCCGTTCTGCCGCGACTTCTTGAATTAATCTGACCGAATCCAGCGGTCCGACAAGGGCCAGGCGAATCATCCCATACGTCCTCTCTTTTTCGATTCCTTGTTCAGATCCATTATATCTCCTGCCGGCGCCTAATACAATGTGTCCTGCTCTGCATTCACCGGAGCCGCAGAGAAATAAGTTAACATTCCGGCGAATTTTGCCGATATTATAACCAGAAGAACAGATGGACAGCTGTATTAGTGTAGGTGATGCAAATGACCTTACGTCCGCTTATGCAGGGAGCCATGAATGATCCCTGGCTGTTGCTGCAGCCCGGTCAGACTTCTCCCATCCCGGCCCAGCCCACATCAGCCAGTGTTGCCCAACGTTACCGCGAATGGAGCGAAGCCGCTCAGGCACAGGACAACCCGCCGCAGGCACAGCCGGCCTCAGCCCCGGAATCAAGCCAGATCCTAAAGTCTCCGAACTTCGCGGCCGTCGCCTCATCTCTGGCTCAACGGGCCCATTCCCGCTTAAAATCCTCTCAGGAGCACGAACGGGAGCTGCATACCAATGTCTGGTACCGGGAAAAAAGCATCCGGGCTTACCGGGAAGTCATCCAAGGCTTTCCCGAACAGACTGAAACAACCAGCCGCATTAACTTTATCGCTTAAGCCAAAGACCACCCGCTCGGTACACGGGTGGTCTTTTCTGTCAGAAGAGACGATTGGGCCGAAGGTTGGGTTCAGCGTTTGCCAAACGGTTTCAGCCCAATGCCTTCTTGTTCTAACAAACTATGGATTTTCTTGATCATTTCGACTGCCCCCGGAGTATCGCCGTGAACGCAAATGGTTTCGGCATTCAGAGAGATTTCCGTGTCGTCGATGGTCCGTACCTTGCCGGTCTTCACCAGGGCCAGTACCCGTTGGGCAACCATATTCACATCATGGATGACTGCTCCCGCCTGGGAACGGGGCGCCAGCCTTCCTTCCCTGGTATAAGCCCGGTCGGCGAATGCTTCTTCCACATAGTTGACGCCGGCATTCTTCGCGGCTGTTACCATGGGTGAGCCGGAGGAACAGACCATATACAAGGCGGGATCCACGCTCTTGATCGCTTCGGCGATAGCAGCGCCGATGGCAATGTCTTTTTCCGCCTGATTATACATCGCTCCATGGACTTTCACATGCTGCAGTTTCAAGCCTTGGGACTGACAGACGCCGGCTAAGGCGCCGATCTGGTACACCACATCGGCAAAGATCTCCTCATGGGAAGCGGCCATGGCCCGTCTGCCGAAACCGACCAAATCGGGAAAGGACGGATGAGCGCCAATGGCCAGGTTGTATTTCTTGGCCAGACAGACTGTCTTCAGCATGTTAGACGGATCAGAGGCATGAAAGCCGCAGGCTACGTTGATGGATGTCACATAAGGCATGGCTGCCTCATCATAGCCCAGTGTATATACACCAAAACTTTCTCCCATGTCACAATTCAGGTCAATATGCATGATACACCTCCTTAATAACCTTTACAGTACTTCTTCGATTTCCACCCGGTAGGCCGCGCCGTTAACAGCGACCCGGAAGACGCGCCCGGCAGAAGGAACCGGCACGGCTGCGACATCCTCCCGGAAGGACGCAGCAATCTCCAGGTAGGTTTGCCGCTCCAGGCGCAGGGCTTCTACCGCCGCTTCTTCCATGACCTGCCGGAAACGTACCGCATCGCCGGGTTTGGCCTGGGCCAGCTTTCTCAGATCCGGGCCGATGACAGTGCCGATCTTAGCGTAACCCCCGGTTGTCTGGCGGTCGGCCATCATGATAATCGGCATGCCGTGAGCCGGGATTTGAATGGCGCCCAGGCACAAGGCATCGGAGATGATGTCCGCTTTGCCGGTATGAGCGATTTTTTCGCCTTCCAGCCTATACCCCATCCGGTCGGCCTCATCGGTGACCGTGTAGGGGCTCCGGAAGAAGGTGGCAATGGCTTCCGGAGCAAACATGGTGTCCTGAGGGCCCAGCAACACCCGAAGGTCAATGTTTGGGTTCTGGGAAGGAATGCAGGTTGGCTGCAGCATCCGGGGCCGGGGGGCCCCTGTTTTGTCCTGACCGGCGGCCAGGGTATCCCCCGCCAACAGCGCTCTTCCCTGGAGGCCTCCCACCTTGGCCCGGGTATAGGTAGAGCGGCTCCCCAGCACATCGGGAACGTTGATGCCGCCATGGACAGCCAGATAAGCCCGGCAGCCTGTCCTGACATAGCCAAACGTAAGCTCGCTGCCGCGTTTCACCCAGAAGCTGGACCAATTAGTCACACTGACCCCGTCAAGGGCAGCCTGCATGTCGGCGCCGCAGACGGCAATCAGAAGATCCGTATCGAACCTAAAGGCGGCTCCCATGAGTGTCATTTCAATGACGGCTGCGCCATCCTTATTGCCGGCCAGCAAATTGGCCACCCGGTAGGCGTAACGGTCCATGGCGCCGGCCACAGGCATACCATAAGCCTGATAGCCCCAGCGGCCTTCATCCTGGATCGTGGTGAGCAAGCCGGGATTGGTTACGGTAAACATCTCAATCCCTCCTCTGAAGAACAGTGGACTCAGGCGTATAAGCACCTGCTTCCACCTCCCGGCGAATGGCGGAAAATTCGTCTAATGTTACTGCTTTAAACTGCAAATAGTCGCCGGCGGCAAAAGCAAATGGCCGTGAACTATGCGCGTCAAAACCGTTAATTGGCGTGCGACCTATGAGCTGCCAGCCGCCGGGGCTTTCCACGGGATAAAAGCCGGTTTGACTGCCGGCGATTCCCACCGAGCCGGCCGGAATTCGCACTCTGGGTTTTTCCAGCCGGGGTGTCGCAATTTTTTCCGACATGCCGCCCAGGTAAGGAAAACCCGGCGTAAAGCCCAGCATATAAACCTGATAAGGCACGGATGTATGGATAGCGATGACTTCATCCGGGGAAAGATCGTTATGCTGAGCGACAAAATCCAGGTCAGGGCCAAATTCGCCGCCATAACATACCGGAATGTGCACCACCCGGCCCATACCTTCAACCTGAGGCGCCTGAACCGTTCCCGCCGCGTCCAGCAGTTCTTTTGCCAGCCGGACCAACGCTGAGCGGCTCAGTTGCAGCGGATCGAAATAGACCAGCAGGGAACGGTAGGTCGGAACCACTTCCAGGATACCAGCCTGGTTTGATGTTGACAGAGAGCGGGCCAGACTGTGGACCCGACGGTTAATCTGCGCATTGATTTCATTGCCGAATTCGACGACCAAGCCTTGATCTCCCGCCTGCAGAAACTGAATTTCACTCATGTTATTCCCTCCGCGTGATTACTTCCAGAGCGCCGCCATGCCTGATAATGAAGTAATGCCCGCATAGGCGGTGATCAGTACGGCCAGGAGACCGAAAATCACAAGCCAGGTGGGATGACGGTACTGCTCGCCAATAATTTTCGGATTGCGGCAGGCAAACAGCATAGTGCCTAAAGTGACCGGCAAAATAAGCCCGTTCAGGGAGCCGGCCAGAACCAGTATTTTTACCGGCTGGCCAATCGTGACAAACACGGCTGTGGAGATGACGATAAACAGCATGATGGTATAGGAGTTGTATCTATCAATGGTTTTGGAGAAAGAACGCAGGAAGGAAACACTGGTATAGGCGGCGCCAACCACCGAAGTGATGGCAGCGGCCCAGAGCACCAGGCCAAAGAAGATATAGCCCATCTGACCGGCAGCAATCTGGAACACGGAGGCCGGCGGATTGGCTGGATTGAGCTTGCTGCCGGCCGCGACCACACCGAGAACGGCCAGAAACAGAATAGTCCGCATGACGCCTGTGACCAGGATGCCGGTGATGGCGCTTTTATTGACCTCTTTCAGATTTTCATAACCGGCAATGCCGGCATCAAGCAAGCGATGACCGCCGGCAAAGGTGATGTAACCGCCCACCGTGCCACCGACCAGGGTGATCATCGGCAGCATCAGAATCCCATAATCAGCCGGGAAAATGGAGCTGACCGCCGCCTGACCTGCCGGCGGATTTGAAACGAACATGACATAGGTAGTCAGAAGGATCATCAAGCCGCCTAAGATCTTGGCCACCCTGTCCATGGCAACACCGGCTTCTTTTGAGGCGAAAATGCCGAGAGCGATGATGCAGGAAATGATTGCTCCCGTTTGATTGGATACGCCGAGCAGGACATTTAAACCCATGCCTGCACCGGCAATATTACCGATGTTGAAGGCCAGGCCGCCCAGGACAATTAACGCAGCCACAAAATGGCCCAATCCCGGCAGAACCGCATTGGCAACATCCTGACCGCGCATGCGGCTCATAGTGATGACGCGCCAGACATTCAGTTGCGCTCCGATATCAATAATAATGGAGGCTAAAATAGCAAAGGCGAAATTAGCGGCAAACCTTTCGGTAAAAACCGTTGTCTGGGTCAAAAAACCAGGACCAATCGCCGAGGTAGCCATAATGAACGCTGCTCCCAGGAGTACCGACCAATTTGTTTTTCCCCGGGCAGGTTTGGTAAGAATCGGATCTGCCATCATCTATTCCTCCTGTTTATATTAATTTACAACGCCGCCAACTCTTCGTCGCGGATGTCGCAGATGAACATATGGCCGGGAGAATGAGTAATCATGATTTCCGGCTTCACTGTCATCGCCACTGCCTGGGGTGTAACGCCGCAGGCCCAAAATACCGGTGTTTCTCCGGGATGAATTGTGACCGAATCACCAAAATCAGGCTTCATGATATCCCTGATACCAATCACCGCCGGATCGCCGATATGAACCGGCGCGCCATGGACAGCCGGAAAGCGGGATGTGATCTGCACCGCCCGTACAACCTGGCTGGCCGGCATGGGCCGCATACTGACCACCATCCGCCCATGAAATGCGCCGGCCGGTACACAATCGATGTCGGTAAGGTACATCGGCACATTGCAGTTTTGCTCAATATGCCGCACCGGCAGACCGGCATTCAGCAGAGCGCTCTCGAAGGTAAAGCTGCATCCCAGCAGAAAAGCTACCAGATCATCCCGCCAGTAGGCGGCAATATCCGTCACTTCGGCCGTTAGAACTCCATTTTGGTAGACGCGGTATTTCGGAATCTCAAACCGGAGATCGGCGCCTGGGGCCACCCGTTTCGGCTCCGGCGAACCCACGTCAGTTACGTCGAGAATGGGACAGGGCTTTGGATTGCGCTGGGCAAACAGTAAAAAATCGTAAGCCAGCGCTTTCGGGACAATGGCCAGGTTGCCCTGCACATACCCTTTGGCCATGCCGGCGGTTGGGAGAATGAATTCATTATTATGAATCATCTCTCTAAGTTCCCTCGGCTGGCGTTCTGCTAATGAACTCATATGCATCCCACCTTCTTATAATTTGGCCGCTGCCGGCAAATCGCCGGCTGGAAGATCACTGCGGCTTGCGTGAGGCCATCATAGCACCTCCGCCGCTGATTCGCATAATTCATTTCTTCAATAGGCAGGTTCAATTTTGTTGAAGGCAGCTGCATGGGCTAAAAGGCCGACCTTTTACGGCATGTCCTTGCAAAAAGTATTTTTGTTTGTTTGGCTGAAGAGTTCACTGTACCTGAATATCAGGATGATAGTTTCCTTTCTCAACCTGACGGCGGATGGCAAAAAATTCGTCCACCGATACAGATGTGAACCGCAGATAATCCCCGGCGGTAAACGCAAAGGGATTAGAGGCTTCCGGATTGAAGGCCTTTAAGGGCGTGCGGCCGATAATCCGCCATTCACCGGCACTCTCCAGTGTGTAGAAACCGGTCAGTCTGGCGGCGATGCCAACCGATCCCTCCGGGATACGGGGACGGGTTTTGCTGACCCGAGGCACAATCAGCTTCTCGGATAAGCCCCCCAAATAAGGAAAAGCCGGTATAAAACCCAGCATGTAGATCAAATAGGATGTTGCCGTATGAATAGCGATGACTTCCGGGACCGACAGTCCGGTATGGCGGGCTACAAAATCCATATCCGGCCCGAAAACACCCCCATAGCAGACCGGCACAGAAATCGTCCTGCGGGGCGGCGGCGTGCCGATCCCGGCAATGATTTGCCCCAGCAGATCGCAGATGATTGCGGTTAAAGCAGAACGCTTGATTAATATTGGGTCAAAATAAACCATTACGGAACGGTAGGTCGGGACAACTTCAGTGATTCCCGCCGTCTGGCTCCGGTTAAGCCGCGCGGCTAATTGCTGCACCACATTATTTACGTTTTCGGATATAATGTTGCCGAAATCGGCAACCAGACCTTGTTCTCCCGCCATGAGCATCTTAACTTCCGGCATTAAGTCTTCTTCCCTGATTTGCAGCAACTCCTTTCTCTGTGATACACTAATATTATTAATAGTTTGGACATATTTGGGGCGCGGCTATGGACCGGGAGGTACGGCATTGGAAATTCGGCAGTTAAAAACCTTTATTAGTATCGTTAAACTCGGCAATTTTTCACAAGCCGCTCAATTTTTAAGCTATACACAGTCTACAGTCACAACCCATATTCAGTTACTGGAGAAGGAACTAAATACTCTATTGTTCGAACGATTCGGCCAACAAACCGTGCTGACCGAAGACGGCCAACGCCTATACGACTATGCGGAGCAAATCGTCAGGCTGGAAGAAGACGCGAAAAATGTGCTGAACCGCTCCAGCGTTCCCCGGGGCCCGCTCATCATCGGCATGCCCGAGTCCCTGTGCGTCTATCGCATGCCGGCTTTGCTCAAGGAGTACAGCTCTTTGTATCCGGATGTGGATTTAAACTTAAAATTCGGCACTGCCAGTGACTTTCGCTCTTTACTCAGAAAAAATGTGATGGATATTGCTTTTTTGCTGGAACGGTCTTTGAGTGACTCCGAACTGGACAGTACGTTTTTATGGATGGAACCCATTGTGCTGATCGCTTCGCCCCAACATGAACTTGTCAAAGCAAATTCAATCCATCCCATCGATCTCACGAATCAGACCTTTATCCTGGGGGAAGCCAGCAGCTGCTACCGGTTGGCGTTTGAAGACATCCTGGGAAAAGCGAATATTCACGTTAAAACAATTCTCGAAGTTGGACAGATTCAGGCAATTAAGCAGCTGGTACTGCAGAATCTGGGATTAACGGTGCTGCCACTGGTAGCCGTACACAAAGAACTCGTAAACCAGGAATTAGTGGCGTTACCCTGGCAGGGACCGGAAATCAAGATCAGCGCTTTTTTGGTTAAACATAAAGGGAAATGGGTTAACCACCCAATGCGGGCTTTTATAAAACTGGTTAGAGAGAAATTGATCATTTAAGCAGATTCTTGGATAGTTTCCTGCAAAGACATCCAAATCCTACCATCCGATAAGTTACGGGTATGTTTCTCTTTAAAGACTATTAATTCCTGCCAAGTGTATTTATATACAATATAATATTTTACATTGGACCGCATCAGACTAAGATGAATGATTAATTCTCCGCAGCATATAAAAAAGATGTCACAAAGCATTTACAATGCAGTGCGACATCTTTTATTTTGTTAAATATCCAGGACCGCTTTTTCCAGCACTTTCAATCTTTCTTTAGCCCGTTCAATGCCGGGATGACCAGGGGGGGCGTATTTCAGGAAGTTCTTATAGGAGCCAATGATCAGGGCCATGCGTTTGTTCTGGTCAGCAATCTCGGCTCTGAGAATGGCATCCTTGACAAATGCGCTGGTCTTCGGGTCTTTCGGGTCCGGTGCTGTCTTGCCTGTCTCGGCCTTCTTTTTAGATTCCGCCACTTCCTTAGCTTCCAAGGCTATGGCTAGGTTGAAGTAGGCCGACGCATTCTGGGGATGCAGAGCGACCGCCTTGTCCAGGTCCACCAGAGCCAAATCCAGCATGTCCTTTTTTAAATAGGCCACGCCGCGCAATTCATAGGCCCGGTGGTCGGCAGAGTCTTGTTGGAGCGCTTTGGTTAAATCGGCAATGGCTTCATCATACCGGCCAGCCATCAGATAGCAGCCGCCGCGCCCGGTCAGGCCGCCGGCAATCCCATGGTCCAAAGCCAGGGCGACGTTATAGTCCGACATGGCCTGCTGGTTCCGCCCCATCGCCTGAAGCGCCTGAGCCCGGCCTACGTAAGCAACCGCATCTTTGCCATCCAGTTTAATCAGTTCCGTATAGTCGGCTGCGGCTTCTTTGTACCTGCCGGTCAAATAATAGGCGTTTGCCCGCTGGGATCTGCCGGCTGCCAGGTCCGGCTGAATTTCCAGGGCCCTGGTATAATCCGGGACGGCCTGTTCCAATTGGTTTCGCTCCCGGTAAACGTTGGCACGGTTGAGATAGGCGTAGGCATCCTGAGGGTCCAACTCCAGAGCGCGGCTATACTCGTTGATCGCCGTATCATATTGTCCCTTCATATAGTAGCAGTTGCCCCGATAATAGTAGGCCAAAGCAAAATCAGGCGCCAGAGCGACCGCCTTGTTGAAGTCCGCCAGAGCTTGATCATCGCTGCCTTGCTGGTAACGGACCAGGCCACGGTAGTAATAGGCGTACATATACTGAGGATTGATTTTTATCGCCTGGTTCAGTTCACGCACTGCCTGATCGTAAGCTTCTTTCAGATAATAGATGCTGCCTTTATTGACAAGGGCCTCTACACGGCGGGATTCCAAGGCAAGGACCTGGTTATACAGGTTCAGCGCCTGGTTGTAATCCTTCGCCACATACAGCCGGTTGGCCTCTTCCAGCAGGGTATTGGCCCGCAGTTGCCGTTCCAGCGCCGCCGCAGTCGCCTGGACCGCCGTCTGGCGCAGCAGACTTTCATTCTCAGCGCTAAGAGCAACATTTTGCTGCAAAATATGTGGCTCCGCCCCAATAGAGGCAATCTGGGCCGGATTCACAGTTACTCTGATTTTAATATAGGCGCCGGGACTGCCGGCCTGGTTGACAGCCTGGCGTTCTAAAACCCGGACCTGTCCGATGCTCATAGCCGCAGGCCGTAACTGTGATTGAGAAAAACTATATTTCTTCCATTCCGTATAATTCTGGAAAGCATTCACGACTTGATCAGCAGCGGCCTGCCGGGCATAAAGAAAGGCTTTGTCCTCCATCCCGGAAGCTGTCTCGAACTCGCTGCCCATATGGGTGTAGGAAACCACAAAATCTTTATCTCCCGGCGCTGCGCTCACGGTAAGGGTTACCGCCCAGAGAACCGCAGCCACCGCCATCAGGTAAGCTGTCCTGATTTTATTCCCATATATAGAAAACATTATGTACCTCCTTTATAGCCCACTGAAAACTCACTCACCTGCCCGGACGGTCCGTCGGCCTTTGGGTCGGACGCTGGGTCGGTTTTGTAAGCGGTTTTTCCTTGGGTTTATCTTTCGACTCGTCCCCGTCGGCGTCATGATCATCCGCCTCCGGCTCTTCCGGTTTGGGGGGCTGAACCGGCGGTGTAAAAGGACTGATGATCACTTCGTTCTTAGGATCTTTCAAGAGAGGGGTTTCGGAAAAGGCTTCCCGAATGGAGGTAGTCTTATAGGCTAATTTGGCCGCAGGCGGGAATTGCTCCACCGGCAGTTTGGATGCCTCTCCCTCCATGTATTCCCGCCACATCAGGGCAGGCAGCCAGCCGCCGGTAACATCCTGCAGGCTTTCGTTGTTATCGCAGCCGATCCATACCCCAGTCACCAGATTGGGGGTAAAGCCGATAAACCAGGCATCCCGGTAATCATTGGTGGTGCCGGTCTTGCCGGCCGCCGGGCGGGGAATGGCCGCTACCTGGCCGGTTCCCCGCAGAAGGACGCCGCGCAGCATATCCACCAGGACCGATGTCACCTTAGGATCTACCACTTCGGCCAATCTGGGTTTTTCGTAGGTTTCCAGAATATTGCCGTCCTGGTCTACCACTTTCAATATGCTCACCGGCTCGGCCCGGACGCCTTTATTGGCCAGGACGCCATAAGCCGAGGTCATCTCAAGGACGGTAACGCCGCGGATTAATCCGCCCAGGCCCAGACCTAAGGTCCGGTCATTCTCCTTGCCTTTGCGCACCAAAGTTGTGATCCCCATTTTTTCAGCATAATCCAGCGGCTTATCCGGTCCGACAAAATCAACCAGTCTGACCGCGATTACGTTCAGGGAACGTTCCAGGGCCGACCGCAGGGTTACCATGCCGTGCCATTTTTTATCGTAATTTTTCGGCTCATAGTTTTTGAATTTTACTTCTTTATCTTCTATTACCGTATCCGGCGACACCCCTTCGGCAACAGCCGCCAGATAGACAAAGGACTTGAAGGAAGAACCGGGCTGACGCTCCGCCAGTACGGCCCGGTTAAATTTGTCGGTTCCCCGGCCGCCGACCATGGCCTTAATATGACCGGTCTTGGGATCAATGGATACCAAGGCGGCCTGGGGCTGATCATTATTTTTCTTGTCGACAAACTGTTTGGGCAGATTTTTGAGAATAGTCTGCTCCGCATCCCGCTGCATATTCATGTCCAGAGTGGTGTAAATCTTGAGGCCGCCCTTATAGACCATATTGGCGCCATATTTGGCAATCATCTGCTGCAGGACATAGTCAACAAAGTAAGGGGCAGTGGCCCGTTTCAGCTGTTCCCGCTCCCGATCCGCTTTCTCTTTCTCCCTGGCGGCTTTTTCCCTTTCAGTTTCTTTCTTGCCGCCGATATGTATTTCTTCCTGTTTAGCCGCGGCAAACTCTTCCTGGGTGATAAAACCGGCTTCGAGCATTTGGCCCAGGACCATGATCTGGCGTCCCTTGGCGGCATTGAAGTCCTGATATGGCGAATAGTCGCTGGGGCGCTTGGGAATTCCCGCCAGCAAAGCTGCTTCGGCTACCGTGATTTCCTCCACGTTTTTGCCGAAATAGACTCTGGCCGCAGTCTGAGCGCCATAGGCGCCTTCGCCGAAATAAATCTGGTTTAAGTACATCTCCAAGATTTCATCTTTTGTATACTGGCTCTCCAGTTCCCAGGACAGAAAAGCTTCCTGCAGTTTACGCGTGATCGTCCGGTCCTGAGTCAGAATGGCGTTCTTAGCCAGCTGCTGGGTAATGGTGCTGCCGCCCTCCAGGACGCTCCCCCGGCTGAGATTAATCCACATAGCCCGGAAAATCGCCCGAAAATCAATGCCGCCATGACTGTAGAAGCGGACATCTTCCGTAGCGATAAAGGACTGCTGCAGATGCTTGGGAATTCTATTCAGCGGAACAGGTAAACGGTTCTCTTCGGCATGCAGCGTAGCAATGACCTGCCCGTCGCTGGAGATGATCTGGGAAGACACCGCCGGACGTATGTTGCGGGTCAGAGCAGGCGCCGCATCAATAATCGGTTTTAAATATATATAAAGTGCGATGAACAAGACCGCCAGCGTTCCCCCGGCGATCATCCCGGCCCATTTACAGCGGTGGCGAAATTTTTTTCCTTCTTCGCTGGCCAGAAATACCTTAGCCCGTTCTATGTGGGTCCGAGGGTCCTGTCGCAGAAGCGACAAAAATTTCACGGCGGATGCAGCAGCATATTCCTTCGATCTGACGAGGCATTCTCTCATTGTAGCAGCGTATCCTTTAGATTTGGCAGCCTTAAGCGTAACAGCAGCCTTCGCAGCACATTCTTTAGACTTCGCAATAAATCCGGCCACTCGTTCCTTAACCGGTTTTATATATTTTTTTGTCATTTCATCAACCCTCCGGCAGGTATTTGACGCTGTGGAATCCCTGCAGCACAGGAGTCCGGACGACAAGGGTCAACAAATTAGGCCCTTTAGTCTACGGTTATTTTACCACAGAGTAGGGGAAAATGGGAAAGGCTTTTCGGTAAATGGCCCCTGCAAAACTTTTCCATCATCCGCTCTATAAAGAAAATCACTCCCGGCTGTTCACAGAACAAATGGGAGTGATCACATAAAATTTGTATAGACTACTGCATATGAAACCGAAAAGAAATGTTTTCTGAATGATCCCGCCCGCAGGAGGCTGAAGTGACGCAGATGGACCTTTCAACAGTCCCCCTCGCCGCAGGACTTGCGAATGACCAGTTCCGGCATATACGTCACCACTGCCGGCTTACGGCCGGGATTTTTGCCCTGAAGCCGGCCGATCAATAAAGCAGCCGCTTTTTTCCCCATGTCATAGGCAGGCTGGGCTACAACCGTAACCGGCGGCTCAATCTGAGAAGCCCATTCCCAGTCATCGAAGCCGATCACCGCCACATCCTGGGGAACCTTAATCTTTAAGCGTTTTAGCACTTTCACGATGGCCATGGTCATCAGGTTGTTTACGCCAAAGAGGGCGCTTGGTCTGTCCGGTCGGGTAAACAAGGCGGCAAGGGTCTTTTCCACGGCAGTCTCCGTAGCGTCGGTCTCCAGCAGCCAGTCCTCCCGGTAGGGGATGCCATTGGCGACAAGAGCCTCCCGATAGCCATGCACCCGTTCCAGCCGCGGACTAACTGCCTGGTAGGGCAAGGTCAGCATGGCAATTTTATTGTGTCCCTGGCGGATCAGATGGTCGATGACCGCTTTCACCCCGGCAGCGCAGTCCACTGTCACTGTGTCGCACTGCAGTTCAGGAACCTTACGGTCAATCAGCACCACCGGCATCTGTTGGCTGATGGATGCCAGCAGCGAATTGTTTTTGCCGGTGGTATTGATAATCAGGCCGTCAATCTGCTTAGCGGCCAGAATATCCACATACTGTCTTTCCTTGGCGGGGCGGTCATCGGCATTGCACAGGATCAGGTTGAATCCAGCCTGTTGGCAATAGTCCTCAATCCCCCGGATCACACTGGTCGAAAACGGATTTAAAATATTGGCCACAATCGCCGCAAGTGTATGAGTTCTTTTCTGCTTGAGACCGCGGGCCAGAGCATTGGGCCGGTAACCGGTGGCGTCGATGACCGCAGTGATCCGGTCACGGGTTTCCAGACTCATGCACTCATAGCGTTCATTCAGGTAACGGGAGACCGTGCTTTTCGAGACCCCTGCCTGAGCGGCAACATCACTGATAGTAATCGGCATTGCCGCCTGACCGGGTCGGTCACGGTCCCCAGTCATGCCAGATTCCCCCATTGTTAGCGCTGTACCCGTCCGGAGCCGTCGCCGGCCATCAGAGTTTTGACTTCGCCGACTGTCACGTGATTGTGGTCGCCTTCGATGGAGTGCTTCAGGCAGGATGCCGCTACGGCAAACTCCAGGGAGTCCTTGGCGGAATAATCCGACAGCATGGCGTAAATCAGGCCGCCGGCAAAAGAATCGCCGCCACCCACCCGGTCCACGATATGGATGGGATAGCTGCGGGAGAAATGATACTGGTCATCCTGATACAGCATGGCCGCCCAGTTGTTATCCGAAGCTGAAATGCTGCCCCGCAGGGTAATGGCCACAGTTTTGAAGCCAAACCGGTCCTTTAACTGTTTGGCCACATCTTTATAGCCTTCATGGCTCAAGGAGCCGCCGGTTACATCAGTGTTTTGGGCCTTAATGCCGAAGACTTTTTCCGCATCTTCTTCATTGGCGATGGCCACATCCACATAAGGCATATAGGCAGCCATGACTTTGCCGGCCTTTTCGCTGGTCCAAAGATTTTTGCGGAAGTTCAGGTCGCAGCTTACGGTCAGGCCGTGTTCCTTGGCTTTTTTGCAGGATTCCAGAACGGCTTCGGCAGCGCTGTCCGACAGAGCCGGGGTTATGCCGGTAAAATGGAACCACTGAGCGCCCTTGAAGATTTTGTCCCAGTCGAAATCCTCTTTTCTAGCCGTGGAGATCGAAGAATATTTGCGGTCGTAGACTACTTTGGAAGGACGCTGGGAAGCCCCTTTTTCACAAAAGTAAATACCCAGGCGCTCGCCGCCTCTGGCCATATGAGTGGTATCGACGCCATATCGGCGCATTTCATTCACAGCCGCCTGGCCGATGGGATTGTCAGGAACTTTGGTGACAAAGGCTGCATCCAGACCATAATTGGCCGCCGATACGCACACATTTGCCTCGCCGCCGCCATACACCACTTCAAAGGCATTCGCCTGCTCAAAGCGAAGATATCCGGGAGGGGCCAATCTCAACATGATTTCACCGAAACATACTACTTTCGCCACTTATGTATACCCCCTTCAATTATTAAGTATATATACACAGGAACTACTGCGACCTCGAACCTAGGCGCGACGAGGACGGGCGTGAGACTGTACGTTCGCAGGGTACGCCGATACTAGAAAGATGCGGAGCATCGTGAGATCAGGAGGAAAGCAGGTCGCTTTTCGACATAATCACAACAAAACCATCTGTTGCCTATGACCCGAAAAGAGACGCTTTCTGAATGAGCCCGCCCGCAGGAGGCTGAAGTGACGCAGATGGGCCTTTTTCAACGGGCCCCTGCGCGGGCGGCGCGGATTTTTTCGATAAACTGCTTACCGATGTCCGTAATAGACTGATAGTCCCCTTTCTTGGCGCCGGCGGTCAGGTTACCGCCTGCACCCACAGCTACGCAGCCAGCTTTGATCCAGTCAGCCACGTTGTCTAAGCCGACGCCGCCGGTAGGCATCAAGGGAGCCTGGGGCAGAGGGCCTTTTACCGCCTTGACGAAGGTAGCGCCCAATGCTTCGCCGGGGAAAACCTTGATAATATCCGCACCGGCTTCCATGGCTTCGACGATTTCCCGGATGGTGGCGCAGCCGGGCATCACGGGGATCTGATAGCGGTTACACAGCTTAATAGTATCAAAATTCAGGGACGGACTGACAATATACTGAGCGCCGGCCAAAATCGCAATGCGGGCAGTTTCCGGGTCCATTACAGTACCGGCGCCGATAATGATCTCGCCGGATTGATATACTTTGGCCAGATCTTCAATGACCTTGGCCGCGCCCGGCACGGTAAAGGTGATCTCGATGCCGGCAATGCCGGCTTTGGCGCAGGCATCGGCAATTTTAACCGCCTGCTCGGAGTTTTCCGCTCTGACTACTGCAACCAGGCCGCAGTCGGTAATTTTGCTCAGAATTTTCAGTTTTTGCATCATGACAATATACGCCTCCATCCATTAGTAAACCGGTTTAGTAAACCGGTTTACTAATGGTATTCGCGCCCCAAATGAATATTCCTGCTTTTCCAGCAGGAATCCATGCAATTATTCGAATTTTACAAAACTATTTTCCACTTATCGCAACGGGAGGAAAATTTGACCAATCAATAGAAATGCATAGTTAGTAAATACTAACCATATCCGGCTTGCTGCACACAGGCCTTTCGCGGCAGACCGGTAAAAACTGAGGAGGATGAGATTGTGAAGCAAGTAGCCTATCATGAATATGCCAGCCAAGCACTGCCTATTCTGAGCAAAGGGGCATTTCTTACCACTGCCCATGGTGACAAACGCAATACTATGACCATTGGCTGGGGCAATATAGGCTTTATCTGGGGCAAGCCGGTATTCACAGCCATGATCCGGCATTCCCGTTTTACCCATGAATTGATCGAAACAAGCGGCGAATTTACCGTCTCCTTCCCCTTCGGGGACCAGGGGAAGGCCTTGAGTCTCTGCGGCACCAAGTCCGGCCGCGACCTGGATAAGTTTGCCGCAGCCAATCTGCAAACTGTTCCCGGCCAGAAGATCGCAACGCCGGTGATCAACCTGGCCGGATTACATTATGAATGCCAAACCGTGTATAGGCAGGACATGTCTCCCTCTGATCTCGTCCCTGCATTCCAGAGCAAATGGTATGGCGACACCGACTATCATACTTTATATTATGGCGAAATCGTCGCCTGCTATGTAACGGAATAGAGGAACCAGGAAAGGGGGCCACATTCACAAAAACGGCGCGCCATCATTTATGATCCAGAGCATAAAGTGAATTTGCCACCATGCGGATTCGCGCCGAATAAGATTCTCATCTGACAAAGGGGGCTGTCTTGGACAGCCCCCTTTTTAAGCTTCCTGCGAATAGAACACCACCCGGTCTCTTCCCTGGCGTTTGCCGGTATACAAGGCGCTGTCGGCCCGGCTGATCAGTCCGTCAAGCGTTTCGTCTTCATCCGATGTCGCCACGCCGATACTGATCGTTATCGATATTTTGATGGGAAAAACCGATATGGCAGTATCGCCAATGAGTTTCCTGATATTCTCACAGACTGCAATTACGGTTTGCTCATCTGCCTGGGGAAAAATGATCAGAAATTCTTCACCGCCGACTCTGCCGACAAAGCTCTCCCGCGACAAGGCGTACTGTATTCGCCTGGCCGTCTCGCCGAGAACGCAGTCCCCTGCCAGATGTCCGTAAGTATCATTAACCGACTTAAAATGATCAATGTCCAGCATAGCCACTGCGATTTTCAGCTTTTTCTTTTTCATCTTGGCCAGTTCATGGCCCAAGCAGCCTAAAATTGCTTGCCGGTTGTACAGTCCTGTCAGTGTGTCGCGAGTGGCCAGGATTTTTAATTTATTATTCATTTCGATGATGCGTTGTCCGGCCTTCAACCGCATTTTCAAATCATTATACCCAAACGGTTTAACCACATAGTCGTCAGCTCCGGCTTCAAAGCCTTCGGTTAAGTCGTCTTCCCTGTTCTTGCCCGTCAGCATTAAAATATATTTGTAGTCATACTCCTCTTGCCATTGATGGCGGATAACCCGGCAGACATCCAATCCCGACATGCCCGGCATAACCCAATCTAATATGATGAGCTGAAGAGATTCGTCCTGCTGCAAGACCTGCATAGCCTCATTCCCATCACGGGCCAGAACGGGTTCATAGCCCATCTCGGTAAGCATATCCTGCAACACTTTCCTGTTAACTGCAGCATCTTCGGCAATTAGCACTCTCATCGAGAATCCCCCATTTTTTGCGTTTATTCGCGGCCATATGGCGCAATTCTCTAATCCGGTCCTTTTTCCCTGCGGCCCGGGACAAGCATAACAGGATTTTAAATAAAACTTAAAAACTCCGGCGCTTTATAAACAATCTGAGGCAGTGTCAACAGACACTGCCTCAACATTTGTCAGCCTATATTAAAAATGATGCCAGGTGCTAGCGGCCCAGCCAGCCGCCGTCAACCGCCAGGATCTGACCCTGCAGGTAGTCGGAAGCATCCGAAGCCAGGTACACAACCGCCCCTTTCATGTCCTCCGGCGTGCCCCAGCGTCCCTGGGGAATCCGCGACAGGATAGCCGGCGCTCTTTCGGCACTGTTTTGCAGGGCCTCGGTCATTTCAGTGGCCATATAGCCGGGGGCAATGGCGTTCACATTGATGCCATGAGCGGCCCACTCATTGGCCAGGGCCTTGGTAAGGCCGGCTACAGCGGACTTGGAAGCGGTATAGGAAGGAACAATAATGCCTCCCTGGAAGCTCAACAGAGACGCGATATTGATGATCTTGCCTTTTTTTTGTTTCAGCATTTCTTTGGCGGCGGCCTGACACATGAAAAACACAGTCTTTTGGTTGACATCAATCACGTCATCCCAATCCTGTTCACTGAATTCAATGGCCGGGGCCCGGCGGATGATTCCGGCGCAGTTGACCAGGATATCGATTTTGCCGTATTGATCGAGAGAAGTCCGGATGATTTCCGAGATGGGCTTAATGCTGCCGAGATCGGCCTGAACGACTGCGCATCGGCGGCCCAGCTTCCTTACTTTCTCGGCTGTCCCATGGATGCGGTCGGAACTGGCCACCACCACCAGATCGGCGCCGGCTTCCGCCAGTCCCAGGGCCATGCCTTCACCCAGCCCGCGGCTGGCGCCGGTTACAATCGCAACCCGGCCGGCTAAGGAAAACTTGTCTAAAATCATAAGAATCCCCTTTCTTCTATAAAGCTCGTCCTCCGGACAACCGGCTCTCCTGCATCAGCCCGAGAAAACGGGAGATTTGCCGGGAATCCTCAAGCAATTCGGGCGCCGCTTCGTTTGCGATCAGCGTCAGGGAAAAGCGGGTGGCCGGTCCGGAAATGCTGATAGCGGCAACCGCCTGGCCCCGGTGATTATAGATCGGGGCGCCTACGCAACGGCATTCCGGCGCACTTTCCATATTATCCAGGGCATACCCCAGCTGTCTGGTTTGGGCCATGGCCGCAAAAAAAGCATCTTCAGCCGTAATCGTATAATCCGTGCGTTTTTGCATGCCATCCGCCGTCAGAATCTGCCGGATGGCTTCATCGGAATGCCGGATCAGCAAAGCCTTGCCCAGAGAGGTGCAATAGGCTGCATTGGTAGATCCCGTCTCAGCCACCAACCGAATCGGCTGGGGACTCTCCACCGAATCCACATAGAGGACCCGGTTCTGCTCCAAGACTCCCAAATGCACGGTTTCTTTGAATCTTTCATTTAACTCCAGCAAAAAAGGCCGCACCAGATGTTTGAGTTCAAAAGCCTGCTCCACCCGCTGACTCATCATCAAGAGTTTCAGTCCCAGCTGATAGCTGCCGTCGCCGCTACAGCGAACATACCCCCGATGCTCCAGATTACCCAGTAAACGATAGGCTGTGGATTTGGGCAGGGCGGTATGATAGGCCAATTCCTTCAACGAAACCGGTTGTACACTGTTGCCCACCACTTCTAAGATATCCAGCGCCCGCTGTACGGCCTGGACTTCTAAACATTGACGCTGCATGACTGCTCCTTTCGGCTGTAGTTTCATTATATGACACGGTATGCCATTTCTACGGCATATAATACTCGTTAAATTGTAAATATTCCTTCTTTTTTTTCGTATTATGAGAAACTATTCCACGATATGAAACGCCATAAAAAACAGAACCGGCTGCAAGCTAAACTCGCAGCCGGTTTAAATCAAGACAGCTTACAGGAAGAACAGCAGCGTGTCGATAATAAACAGCGGGATCAAAATGCCGATAGACCATACCATATATTTAAAAAAGCTGGGCATGGGAATCTCATTCTCCTCGGCAATGGAACGGACCATGAAGTTGGGCGCATTGCCGATATAGGTGTTAGCCCCCATGAATACCGATCCTGCGGATATGGCCATCAGCACATGCGGGGCGACGGTACCCAGGTCGGTCCAGACGCCTGTCGTATGGCCCATGCCGCCGGCCAGGCTCAGGAATGTCAGATAGGTGGGCGCATTATCGAGGAAGCTGGATAACGCCCCGGCGACCCAGAAAAACTGTGCCGGCGTAGTGACGCCCAGTTCGCCGCCTCTGGCCTGCAAAATAGCGAGAGCCGGAATAATCGTGGCAAATATGCCGGCAAACAGCACAGCTACCTCTTTGATCGGTCCCCAGCCGAAATGATTGTCATGACGCAGGGACATGGGAGTCAGCAGCCAGGACAAGACAGCCATCAGGATGATAAAACCGTCCCGGGCCAGATTGATCCAGGGAAGCATTAACGTATGTCCGTTATTGGTCATGAGAGGAATACCGGTGACATGACCGGCTGCTTCATCATAAAAAAGCGGTGTTTTGGCCAGTACGCCGCTTAAGATAACAGCAACGATAATCCCTAAAAGGAAAACCAGGTTGATGAGCCCGCCCAGGCGGACCGGGTCATTGCATCGGTTTTCATCGGCAGTCAGGCTGACATTCAGTCCGGCCGCTTCTCTTTTATAGAGATAAGAGTCCAGCACCCAGTATACGGCCAGCAATAAACCGATATTCAAAAGGAACATCGGCAGCAGCTGCATGGTCCAGAAAAAAGGCACCCCGTGCAAGAATCCTAAAAACAAAGGCGGATCACCGATCGGAGTCAGAGATCCCCCGATGTTGCTGACCATGAAAATGAAAAAGATAATGGTGTGTACTTTATTCTTCCGGGTGCTATTGGCCCGGATCAAGGGACGGATCAACAGCATGGAAGCGCCGGTAGTACCGATCAGGCTGGCCAGCACTGAGCCAATCACCAGTATGGCGGAGTTCAGCCCGGGAGTACCCGTCAGCGCGCCGCGCACAATAATGCCGCCGGAAACGGTAAACAAACCGCCCAGCAAGATGATGAACGGAATATAGTCCACCACATAGACATGAAGGATGTTATAAGCGGCCTCACCCACGCCATAGCCATACAGGAACGGAAAGAAAAATAGCAAAGACCACATCAGACTGATCTTTCCCATGTTATGCTCCCACCAGTGAGCATTCACCAACGGAAAAATGGCAATAGACAAGAGAATCCCTGCAAACGGTATAACACTCCACATCGGCAGCGTGTGCCCCAGACTTTGTCCTTCCGGGCCCGCTGCCCAGGAAAGTGCCGGCAGGGCTATAAAAGCCAGTAAGAAGCTGGCGGAGAGCATTGAGATCTTAAATCTCCTTGTTTCCCCTGAGAATAACATTTTCATTAGGTTGCCCCTTTCCCTTAACATAAACATATAGCTGCGGCATGCAGCCGTTAATTTTTCTGGTCGTTCTCCACAGCGGCAGCCACCGCTTCATCCATCCGCTTCTTGTCCTCCTTGGCCAGATGCCAGGCATCGCGGGCCATTTCCAGCAGACGTTTTTCTCCCTTGGCCAGAGGATCGGAAACTACTTTGCCAAGATAGCTGAGAGCATCATCCAGCCTGCCGGTGCGGCGGTATAGTTCTCCCATAAGATACTGCAGAGTTATTTCCGTCATATTGCCAATAGGGAACTGTTCCTTAATCGCTGCTTTCTCGTAGTATTCCAGGGATTTTCTCAAAACCGCCTGTTCTTCCTTCTCCTGCTTACCTTCCCGGTACAACCAGGCTAATTTCAAGTAGAGACTGGCTAGCCGGCTCGCCAGGGTCAGACTCATTTCGGCGTAAAAAATCGCCAGTTTATAGGTGGCCACCGCCTGCTCCCGTGTCCGGACGCCGCTGAAATCCGCCTTGACCTGCTTGCCCTTTAAAAAATCACGGATTCTTTGTTCCCCAACCGGCATCAGCGTTTCGGTGATATAGGTATCCTGCACGGCATAGCCGCAATTAGGGCAGACCCAGATAGCATAATAATAAGGGTTTACTTCCTTGTAATACGTACAAAAATCCGTGTCCTGCTTCAACATCGCCAGGTTGTTGCGCACCTTGGTGGTTTTAAATTCCTTGGTGCATAACGGGCAGTTTTTTTCCACCGTGTACATTAATTCAGACATATATGGATTCCTCCTGTGCCGATCGAGACGCGAAAGTTTCCGTAAATAAAAGGCTCATAGACGAGTGTGTCCCGAACTTTTTTAATTTTAGAAACAATTCTCCTATTGCTTCCCAGATTCCTGCCCGAATGAATCAAAATATAAAATAGGCCATTCCTACCGTCTCTTGGCAGTAAGAAGTGGCCCCATTCCGACTTTTCCTTTATGTAAGCTGGACTGGTTTCTGTTTTTTATCCGCCATCCCCTCTCGCACCGAAGCAGCAGGCAGTGCTCTTCGACCTGTATTCCCGGCGCTGCCCCGGTGCGAGAAGGAAAAAGATTAGGGCAATAAGGTTTTTTGTACTTTACCGATGAGGGCAACCCGGCTTTCGGCCAAAATATCGGCGGCTTTATAGGTGGGAATGCCGTCTCGCTTAGAAATAGCGATAACCTGTTCCATGATATCGTAAATGCCGTCTACCTGTTTAAGGGCTCTCTCCCGGTTATAGCCGCCTTCCCGCAGTTCGTCGGACACGTTGATCACGCCGCCGGCGTTGATAATAAAATCGGGAGCATAGAGAATCTTTTTATCCCGGAGAAGCTCGCCGTGACGGGCTTCTTTCAGCTGGTTATTGGCGGCGCCGGCGACGATGCGGCACTTTAACCGGGGAAGGGTAGCATCATTGATAATGGCCCCCAAAGCGCAAGGAGCAAAGATGTCGCATTCCACCCCGTAGATTTCATCGGGAGCTGCCGACCGGGCGCCGAATTCAGCCACCACGCGGCGTACATTTTCCTCATTGATATCGGTCACAATGAGGTTTGCTCCTTCCTCATAAAGATGCCGGCATAAGCCATAACCCACATGACCCAGCCCTTGCACTGCCACCGTTTTCGCCCGCAGCGAATCAGTCCCCCATACCTCTGCAGCGCAGGCCTTCATGCCTTTCCAGACTCCGTAGGCAGTGACCGGCGAGGGATCGCCGCTGGAACGCGCCATGCCGCCCAGTCCGACCACATGGGAGGTTTCCATGCGAATGTGTTCCATATCCTCCACGGTTGTTCCCACGTCTTCCGCCGTGATATACCGGCCGTTCAAGCTCTGGACGAACCGGCCGAAGGCCCGGAAAAGCGCTTCGCTTTTATCGGTCCGGGAATTGCCGATGATGACAGCCTTACCGCCACCCAGATTAAGGCCGGCAGCGGCATTTTTATAGGTCATTCCCCGGGCCAGGCGCACCACATCGGTGATAGCGTCCTCCTCGCATTCATAGGGCCACATCCGGGTGCCGCCCAAAGCCGGGCCCAGGGTGGTATCATGGATACAGATAATCGCCTTCAGGCCGGAAGCCGGATCATGACAGAACACCAGTTGCTCATATCCATGCTGTTCCATCTTTTCAAAAATTCCCACGAGAATCCCTCCTAAAAATTTTCTGCCTAGGCTGAACATTATTTATAGCAAAAAATATGCCAGCAGATAAACGTGGCCGGGGATGGCATGACCGGCCCGAAAAAAACAAAAGCACTGCAACAAATTGCAGCCATTGCAATTCGTTGCAGTGCTAATTTCTGCATTACACCTTAGACGCTATCATCGGCTATTGCATACTTGTCTATTTTATAATACAGAGTGCGTAAGGAGATGCCGAGTTTTCGGGCGGCTTCGGCCCGGTTGCCGCCGCAGCCGTCAAGGGCCGCGGCGATAGCCCGCCGTTCCGCCGCCGCTACCGTTTCCGTCAGTGGACTGAGGGGCAAATCGTCAGCCGCCGGACTATACCTGCCGGCTAGCCCGGCGGCGGGTGCCAGAGGCGGCAAATGAGCCGTCAGGATGGTATCTTCGTCAAAATTCATAACAATCAAGGCCCGACTGAGGACATTCTCCAATTCCCGCACATTCCCCGGCCAGTTGTGCCTTGCCAGCATGTCAGCCGCCGCTTCACTGATTCCCTGCACACTGCGCCCATATTCCCAGTTAAGCTTGGCCAGTAAATGCCCGATTAACTGGGTTAAATCTCCGCGGCGGCATCGCAGAGGCGGAATGAATACGGGAAAAACATGAATCCGGTAATAAAGATCCTTGCGGAAACCGCCGTTTTTCACCGCTTCCTCCAGATTCTGATTGGTAGCTGCAATCACTCTGACATCCAATTGAATCGCCCGGACGCCGCCGACCCTGATAAATTCTTTTTCCTGAAGGACTCGCAGCAATTTTACCTGCATCGCCGGTGAGATTTCGCCGATTTCATCCAGGAACAGCGTCCCGCCGTCCGCCTCTTCCAAAAGTCCTTTCTTGCCGCTTTTCAGAGCGCCGCTGAAGGCGCCGGCCTCATAGCCAAACAGCTGGCTCTCCAACAGAGTTTCCGGTATGGCGGCGCAGTTCACACGGACAAAGGGCCGGTTGCTGCGCTGGCTGGCGCTATGGATGGCATGAGCAAACCGTTCTTTTCCCGTCCCGCTCTCTCCCAAGAGCAGCACCGTGGCGGGAGTGGCCGCAGCCCGGCGGGCATTTTCCAGCGCCATCCGCATGGCTGATCCCACGGCCACAATATCGTCAAAAGTATAACAAGCCTGTTCCTGCAAAGGCGCCCTCCCGGTCCGGCTCGCGATCAACCCTTTGAATTCCGAAATGTCATGAGCCATAGCCACACTGCCGCACAAGCGGCCATCTACCAGCAGCGGCGCCGCGTTGATGATGACCTCACGGTTAGCGGGGCCGACCCGAAGCGGTACGCCCCGCACCGCTTCCCGGGATTGCATAACCCGCAGATGCACGCTTTCTCCCTGCCGGATGTCCACAGTGGGAGGCTTGCCCATTACGTCTTCCCGGCGCATACCAATCAGCCGTGTATAGGCGGGATTGACCAGAATAATCTTCCCCTGGCCGTCCACTACCGAAATCACGTCCTGACTGGCGTTGATGATCGCCTCCAACAACTTTTTCATTTCCCTGACACTGCTTATTTCTTCGGCCAGCTGGCGCACTTCGGTTATATCCCTGAACACAGCCGCCGCGCCGACGATTTGGTTATTTTCATCACGCACCGGAACCCGGTTGGTAAGAATACAGGCATTGCCGGTATCCTGCCGCTGATTGAGTTCGGGCAGTCCGGTCTCCAGCACACAATGCAGGCGGGAATTCGGGATGATGTCCCGGGCATACCTGCCGCGTTGTCATTGCCAGAAGCCGCTCAGCGGCGGCATTGAACAGCACAATAATGCCTTCCTTGTTTACCGCGATAATAGCATCATGGGTAGAATTCAATATATCCTGCATTTCCCTGCTGCTGACAATCCAATCATGGCGAGTGTCCGGTTCATGCACCTTCGTCACATACATCTCTCCTTAGAATCAGCCGAGTCAGAATTCAGAATATAGAAGCAGCCTTTCTTACATTATATCAGCCCGGTGAAAAATTTCCTTAAATTATAAAAAGTATTATTTAATTACAGTCCGGTAAAAAATAAGCAATTTATGCAATGCGTCTCTGTTCACTTTATCTTTTATATATTGAAATCTGCGAAATAAAGAGGAAACGTCCTGTCATCAGCGACAGAACCTGGCTATCCGCCTTTATGAAGCATAGTCATGCTTGATTAATTATTCCGGTCGTATGTATAATTATTAAAATTGACTATATGGTCTAATCAAAGAAATATCAGGAGGCTGCGCATTGTGTCAAAAAAATGGATAGTAAGCATCGTAACAGGGATTTTAATGGCCGCTCTGGTTTTAGCCGGCTGCGGCGGACAAAAAAGTACGGAGAATCAGGCGAAAAAGCCGGTCCTCAAGGTTGGTACCGAACCATCCTTTGCTCCCTTTGAATTCCAAGATGAAACCAGTAAAGACTACACCGGATTCGACATGGATTTAATCCGGGCCATCGGCAAAGAACTGGGCAGCGAGGTTCAAATCCAGAGCATGGGATTTGATGCGCTGATTCCGGCTCTGGCCTCCGGAAATATTGATATCATTATTTCCGGTATGACGATCAATCCGGAAAGAGCGCAAAAAGTCAGCTTTACCAAGCCCTATTATCAATCCGGTCTTACCATCATCGTCCGGGCAGACAATACCGCCATTAAAGGCTTTGAAGACCTGCCGGGCAAACGGCTGGCCGCGCAGATCGGCACCACCGGCGCCGAGGAAGGCAAAAAAATCACAGATACCACTGTACGCGAATTCAACAGCCCCGCCGAAGCGTTTATGGAACTGAAAGCCGGCGGCGTGGACGCAGTAATCAACGATCGTCCGGTTAACGATTATTATCTGAAAACCAGCGGCACCAAAGACGTCAAACAGGTGGGCAACCCGCTGACAGCCGAAGAGTATGGCATCGCCACAGCGAAAAACAACACCGAACTGGCCGCCAAAATCGATAAGGCATTGGAAGCGCTCAAGAAAAACGGTGAGTATGACAAGATCTATGAAAAGTGGTTTGGCAAAAGAGTGCAGTAAAAGATATATTAAAAAGGAGAGAACCGGGGCGTTCCCTGGCTCTCTCCTTTTTGTTGCATCTGCGGGAAATCGTCGTATGCTCTCGATGGCTCCTATCATCTTTTCCGGGTTACCGGGACACTCTAGCAGCCGTCAGGAAGAAACAAATTTCCCGGGAAATAGCGCAGCTATTCCTTTTAACCGGACTCTTTGACATTTTGCCGAATGAAAAGTCAGCAAAATACAAAGAACCGTCCATTTCAGCGGCCATTTCCTTGTTTCTCAATACGGAACACGCGGTTTATTCCCTCAATAAACCAATTGACAGAAGTCTGCCTTTCAATGATAATAAGTACATACCGTCCGGTAGGTATGTAGGTTCTGTTTAATGGAAGGTGGCGTTTGCAATGACCAAAGAAAAAATCATTCTTGCTGCGCTGCGTTTGTTTTTGCTTCGCGGCTACAAGTCGGTTTCTCTCATGGATGTTGCCCATGAAGCGGGCATTACCAAGGGAGGGATCTATCACTATTTTTCCAGCAAAGACGAATTGCTGCATATAGCGCTGCAGTTCCTCTTCGACCGGTTCGAAGCAAGATACGCCGACATGCTGAACGGAAAAAAACCGTTAAAAGCCATCCTGTATTCCCTGTTCGTCGACCATACACCGGAAAATTATATCAAGGAATTGCTGGGGGCTGAAGGCGAATGCAAGCTGGACTATGCGGACTTCGCCATTACGGCGATGCGCAAATTTCCTGATATGCAGCAACGCATCGAACATAGTTATCTGACCATTTGCTCCGATCTGGCAAAACAAATTGACACCGCTATGGGAAACGGCGAAGTCAAAGGCGGCTTTGACAGCTTTGCGCTGGCGGCCAATATTCTCGCGCTATCCAATGGCCAGAATTCTCTGGGCAGCCATTTCCGTTCCCCGGCTGTACGCCAGAAAATGCTTGAATCATTGCTGATGATGATAACGCCTTAGAGTTAGCCAAAGACTTCCCCTTTGCTCCCGTTGCGTTATCCGTCACATACCGACCGGTAGGTATGTTTTGCCAGTTTTACTTTTAACAATACAGGAGGACCTTACACGATGATAAATTGGAAATCCAAAAAATTGATTATACCTGTGATCCTGTTGGCAGGAATAACCTTGATACTGGGAACCGGAATTATGGCCGGCCATAAACGCCAACCGGACATTCCGGAAAGCACGGTCAGCGTGAAGGTCGCTGAAGCGCAATATGTGGATGTCGTACCCAACCTGAATTTCAACGGAACGCTGGAAGGAAAGACCTCGGCAGCGGTCAGCGCGAAAATTTCCGGACGGATTAAAGAAGTCCTGGTACAGGAAGGCCAGCAGGTCTCAGCCGGTGATTCCCTGGTGAAACTTGAGACAGTGGAACTGGCCAATGGAGTCCGCCAGGCCGGCGACAGTGTTCGCAAGGCCCAGGCAAGCTATGACCTGGCCTTGAACGACTTTACGCGCTACCAGACTCTCTATGAAAAGGGAGCTGTCTCGGAACAGCAATTGGATAACGCCAAAGTAAAACTGAGGACCGCCGAGGCCGACCTGTCAAGTGCCAAGGCAAATCTGAGCAGCGTCCAGGAACAATACAGTTACGGCGTGATCGTGGCGCCTGTCGACGGAGTGGTTGCCAATAAAGCAGCCACCATCGGTCAGGTGGTCTCTCCCGGCGCCGCGCTGATGGTTGTACAGGATATCAATCAGGTATACGCGGTTATCAATGTGGAACAGAAATATTTAGGGCAGGTAAAAACCGGCCAGCCGGCCAGCATTCACATCGATGCCTATCCGGATAAAACATTTTCGGGAACAGTCGACGTGATGAATCCGGAAGCGGGAACAGCCAGCCGGATGTTCCGCACCAAAATTATCATTGACAATCCGGCCCATGAACTCAAACCCGGTATGTTTGCCAACGTGTCGCTGACTACAGGCAAAAGCGCACAAGCCCTTAGCATCCCGCAGTCGGCCATTGTGCAAAAACAGGGAGTTTATCATGTTTTCGTTCTGGAGGACAGCAAGGCGGTCCGCCGCCCCGTGGAAATCGGCGACGTAAGCGGCAATACCGTCATCGTCAGCTCCGGGCTGCAAGCCGGCGAAAAGGTCGTTACGACCGGCGTAAACCGGCTGAAAGACGGCGAAAACGTGCGGGCCATTCAATAGTACGATAAGGAGACAGCCATGAAAATTACAGAGATTAGCATCAAACGCCCTGTATTCGCTACGGTAATGATTATGGCGCTGGTTGTGCTGGGACTGGCCAGCTACCTGTCACTCAACGTAGATGAATATCCCAGCGTGGAAATCCCCGTCGTCGCGGTAACAGTGATTTACCCCGGCGCTTCACCCGAACAGGTTGAATCCAAGGTTACCCTCGAGGTGGAAGAAGCGGTCAGTGTCATTTCCGGCGTCGAGCACGTCACCTCCACAGCCAGTGAGGGAGTATCGACGACGGTTATCCAATTTACGGCTGAAACCAATGCAGATGCCGCCGCTCAGGACGTACGCGACAAGTTGGGCAGCCTGCAGGCCGAACTGCCGGAAGATGCCAAGACTCCGGTTATATCCCGGTTCGACCCTTCCGATACTCCAATCCTGTCTATCGCCCTGTCAGGCGATATGAGTCAGCGGGAGCTGACCGTACTGGCCGAAGACGTGATCTCCAAACGGCTTAAAACCGTGAATGGCGTCGCCTCTGTTGATGTACAGGGCGGCCTTGACCGGGAAATTCAGATTCAACTGGACGGCAATCAGTTAACGGCCTATGGGCTCACCATACCGGAAGTCATCAACAGCCTGCGTAATGAAAATATTGACGCCCCCGGCGGCAAAGTGACTGACGGACAGCACGAAACCAGCCTGCGGGCAGCGGGCAATGTAACTTCCGTGCAGCAGTTTCTCGATCTGCCGGTCGGTCTGAAAGACGGCGCCCAAATATATATCAGAAATATCGCTTCCGTCAAAGATACGACGGAAGATGTCGCCGCCATTACCAAGCTGAACGGCAAACCGGCTCTGGGTCTTGACATCATGAAACAGTCAGGCGGCAACACGGTGCAGATTGCTGAGGATGTCAAAACCCTGCTGGCATCACTGCAGCAGGAACTGCCGGCCGGTGTCAATCTGGAAATCGTCCGGGACAACTCCAAAAATATCAACGAATCGGTGGATGACGTCCTGTTCAATCTGATCGTCGGCGGCGTGCTGGCCGTCATCATTGTTTTCCTGTTTCTTGGCGACTGGCGCAGTACGATTATTAGCGCGATCACCATCCCTGTATCGGTCATTGCCTCCTTCCTGGCCATGAAAGCCCTGGGCTTTACCCTGAATACCATGTCGCTTCTGGCTCTGTCGCTGGCTGTCGGCCTGTTGATCGACGACGCGATTGTTGTTATCGAGAATATCGTCCGCCATCTCCAAATGGGCAAAGACAAAGTAACGGCTGCTATGGAGGGGACCTCGGAAATTGGTCTTGCCGTTATGGCAACAACCTTTACTTTAGTTGCGGTTTTCTTGCCGGTCGGCATGATGAGCGGTATCGTCGGACAATTCTTTAAAGAATTCGGCGTCACCGTAGCAGCCAGCGTTCTGGTCTCACTGTTTGTCGCCTTCACCCTGACCCCCATGCTGTCGTCAAAATACCTCCATCACAGCGGGATCAAAGACGACAGCCGTCTGGGACGCGTCTGGCACAAATACAATCGCAAATTCGACGCGCTCACCGCAAAGTACGGTGAATTTCTGGGCAGGGCCCTGGGCCACCGCCGCAAGGTCATGGTGCTGGCGCTGGCTCTGTTCATCGGCAGCCTGGCTCTCACCCCATTTTTAGGTTCTACCTTTATTCCTGACGCAGACAATGGAGAAATCAGCGTCACGGCAATTGCCGATCCCGGCATGAGCGTACAGGCGGTTGGTTCTATCGCCGACGAAATGATCAAGATGATTCAGGAACATCCGGAAGTCCAGCTGACCTACAGTGTGTCCGATTCCCGCGACATCTCCATTTTTACCAAGCTTTCCGGCAAAAGCGAACGGAAGGTCAGCGACACCATGATTATTGAAGGGCTCCGTCAACAATTCAGCAGCATTCCCGGCGTAGAGATCAGCGTTTCCAAGCAGTCCGGCCTATCAGGCGGCAAACCGGTGTCACTGATTATCCAGGGACAGGAACTGGAAACCCTGGCTGAAATCGCCGAACAGGTTGAAGCCATTGTCGCCTCTGTTCCCGGCGCTGTCGAGGTGTCTTCCAGCTACGAATCCGGCAATCCTGACGTCCAATTTGTCGTGAACCGTGACCGGGCTGCCGACTTTGGCATTTCGGCCGCAAGCATTGCCGATACTCTGCAGACCATGTTCAACGGCAAAGTTGCCACTGAATACAAGGAAGGCGACGATTCCCACGATGTCCGGGTTATCCTCAATCCGGATGCCCGCCGCAGCTTAACCGATATCAACAATGTCTACCTGACCGGCTCAGCCCGCAGTCAGAACGGCCAGCCGGTCATGGTAGCTTTGTCCCAGGTAACCGACACCGTCTATGCCACAAGTCCGGCCCAGATTAAACGCTACGACAATCAACAGCAGATTACGATCTCGGCTAACTTAAACGGCATATCCCTGGGCGAATTCAATAAAGAGTTCGATAAGAGAATTGGCACGGTAAGCATGCCGGAAGGCTACGGCTTTGTCGCCACCGGCCAGGCCCAATCGATGAACGAGGCCTTCAGCAGCATGATCCTGGCGCTGGTGATCGCAGTGCTGTTTATTTTCTTCGTGCTCGCCGCCCAGTTTGAAAGCTATATCGATCCCTTTTCCATCATGCTTGCTTTGCCTCTGTCGATTATCGGCGCCATCGTCGGCCTCCTGCTGACAGGCAGCGAGCTCAGCATCATGTCCCTGATCGGGATCATTATGCTGATGGGTCTGGTTACCAAAAACGCGATCCTGCTGGTCGACTTTGCCAAACAGCGCCGTGCCCAAGGCGTTGAGCGCAATCAGGCATTGGTTGACGCGGCGGTGCACCGCATGCGCCCAATCATCATGACAACCGCCGCGATGATCTTCGGCATGCTCCCGCTGGCTCTGGGCATCGGCCCCGGCGCCGAAGCCCGCGCCCCCATGGCCCATGCCATTATCGGCGGCCTGATCACCTCTACTATTCTGACCCTGATTGTGGTACCGGTTGTGTATACCATATTGGACGATGTGCAAACCGGTAAATACCGTCTGCCGTTCCTGGGGAGAAAACCCAAACAAGATCAGGCAGCAACCGAATCGCTATAAAGTTCAGATTGGCAAAGAAACGCCGGGCAAATCCGGATGACTCCGAATGTAAACAAAAAGCCTGCAGCAGACCGTTAAGGCCTGCTGCAGGCTTTTGCCCGTAATAAAATGTCTACAAAAAGCTTAAGATTTACGTCTGTTATCCGATATATGAAGTAGAAAGTTAAATGGAGGGTGCCATGGAAGAAACGATGCCCAGTGAAAACGAATGGCTGATCATGGAACTGTTTTGGGCAAATAACAGCCCTATGACTTCAGCTGAAGTCATAGAAGCATTACAGCAGAAAAAAGGCATCAGCGCAAAAACGGTTAGGGTCATGATCAACCGGTTATGCCAAAAAAAGATATTAGATTATACGATTGATCTGAAAGATTCCCGCATTTATCATTATTTTCCCGCCAAAACAAAAACAGACTGTTTAAAAGGAAAAAGTGAACACTTTATAAAAAGCTATTTTGCCGGTAACAGCGTCAATGCTGCAACAGCACTTATACAAACTTTGCCGTTAACCGATAAGCAGAGGCAGGAAATATCAGACATTCTAGAGCAAAGTACGGAACAAAAGAATGACGATTGAAGAATCCTTGCTTTATAACATACCGGAACTACTTAACTTTTCAGCCGCCTATTTTACCTTGAAGGCCGGAAGGTGCACCTTGCTTTCCGTGTTCCTGCTACTCGTTATCATGACCCTGCGCATTACGGCGTTTCGCGGGAAAACGTTCTTAAGGGGAGCTTTATGGAGTCTTATGCCCTTGACATTGTTTGGCGGCACACTGAAAGTCTTTGATGAAGATTCGTTTGCTTTGCAATGGTTCGGCTGGTGGAAGGCTGTGTGCGCTTCCTTCTCTCCGGTAAATTATGTGTACATAATTGGCGTTGTTATAGCGGCAGTATTGATTGTAAAGCAACGCGATGAATTCGGGAAGGCGATTCAGTGCATGAAACAACGCCGTATTATGGGAAAACGTCTCTATGTCTGTGAATCCAGTGTTACCCCCTTTTCCGCCGGACTATTAAAACCCAAAATCGTCATCCCGGATATAATCTGCAAAACCTATTCCCGCCAGGAATTAGCTATCATCCTGAAACATGAAGAAATACATATCCGGCTGGGACATCTGTGGTTTTACGGTTTTTGGGATCTATTAAAAATAGTGTTCTGGTTCAATCCACTGATATATGTTTGTTTGCCGTATTTCCAGCAGGACATGGAAGATATCTGCGACACTGTATCCATTCAGCATAGCGGGTGTGCCCCTTATGATTATGGGAAATTGCTCTTCAAGAGTATGCAGGTACTTACAGAAAAAAATATGAATGGATTGCCGGCCTTACTGGGAAAAAGCGATTATGATTTCTTCAAAGAAAGAATGCTAAAAATCACCCGGTATAAGCCCTATAAAAAAGAAACGGCTGTCATTTTGATCAGCTGTTGTTTATTAACGGCTATATCAGGAGGCTATTTTTTGCATACAGCATCCTATCCGCGTTATACCATGATTGAAATGATAACCGTTTTTGATATCCGCGGGACCAACATATTGATTGATGACATGAGCGGGCTGAATGCAGTTTACTATGACAAAGAAAATCTTTATATCAATAATAAACAATTTTTGAATGTACTGAATGCGAGAGAAGTGGAAAACCGTGAACTTTACATAGGAATTAACGGTTATGAAAAAACGCCCCATTGGGGCAGCGGCATGGATTGCATTTATGTGGATTGCAGTAAGTTTGTCGGAAGTACCACACAGATACCTTACGGAAAATATGACGCAGTAACCGGAATCGTTCAGTGGATTATTAAAGAAGTTTTATGATGGTTTGCTTTGTTTCAGGCAAACCATCATAAACAAGAAACGGATAACATTTGTAAACAATATATGTTGGGAGGATTTCGCCATGAGAATTACAAACAGTACCGGAACTGAGTCTGCCGCTTATAGTCAGATGCAGAATACCGCCGGCGCAAACCAGGACAGCCGCCTGAAATCAATTCAGAATCAAATTGAAAATGTTCAGCAACAGATGCAAAGCCTTGCCAATTATCCGGAAATGTCTGCGGAAGAAAAAATGAACCGACGCAAGGAATTGCAGCAGAAGCTTCAGGACTTGAACCGACAGATGGCCCAGCGAAAAATGGAAATTCAGCAGGAACAACGGGAAAAGGCATCCGCTAAAGATAGAAGTCAGAAACCAGTCCAAGGCAATAACGACCAGCAAGACCCTCGTGTGATGAGAACACCTGCTCTACAGGAAATGATCAGCGCTGATGCTTCCATGAAGCGGGCGAAAACAGTCCAGTCGGTGAAAATCGGCATGGAAGGCAAGGCTGGCGTATTAGAGAGCGAAATAAAGATGGATAGAAGCAGAGGAGGCGCCACCGAGAAAAAAGAGGCGGAACTTGCCGAATTGAAGGACCGTATTCATATCGCCTCCGGGAATATGATGGCGCAAATGTCTGACGTTAACACGGCATTAGAAAAATCCGGAACGGATCAGCAAGGTCAGCCTTCCCGCGGCAGCGCCGGCGTATTAGTGGAAATTTCAGAGGAAGCACGCAAGAAACTGGCCTTCAATAAGGTTACAGATCCGGATGCGGATTGGAGAAAAAAACTGGCGGAAGAACAGGAAGTCAAACAAGCCGTATTGGAAGAAGATCAATGAGCAAACCATAGTTCAACAGGCAAAAAAGCCCGCTGCCAGGCCATTAAGGCCAACAGAGGGCTTTTTGTTTGCATTGGAGGTCTAACACAGGTCCGAATAACTGCTGGTTC